>CAYUWD010000061.1:0-20886 GCA_964448235.1 uncultured Bacteroidales bacterium
CGACGAACAAACCAATTAGTGCAAATTCGTGTAATTCGTGGACCCAAAAAACGAGGAGTAAGCTTGCGCACGACGAGTAATATAAAACAATCAGTGGACAACATGTCAACAGCAATTAAAATACAAAACCTCTCCAAGCAATACCGCCTCGGTGTGGTAGGAACAGGCACTTTAAGCCACGACCTAAAACGTTGGTGGACAACATCCATTCGCGGAAAGGAAGATCCTTACCTAAAGATTGGCGAAACAAACGACCGCTCAACAAAAGGAAACTCCGAGTACGTATGGGCTCTTAAAGACATAAACCTCGAAATTGAGCAAGGCGATGTTGTAGGTATTATTGGCAAAAACGGTGCAGGAAAATCTACTTTATTAAAGCTTTTATCAAGAGTTACAAAACCAACTACCGGCAGCATACAATACAATGGCCGCATAGCCTCGCTACTCGAGGTAGGTACCGGCTTCCATCCCGAAATGACTGGCCGTGAGAATATTTACATGAATGGTGCCATTATGGGTATGACAAAAGCAGAGATTACTTCTAAACTTGACGAAATTATTGCTTTTGCCGGTGTGGAGCGTTATATTGACACTCCCGTAAAGCGCTACTCTTCGGGAATGACTGTGCGTCTTGGTTTCTCCATTGCTGCTCACCTCGAACCCGATATCCTCGTTGTGGACGAAGTCCTCGCAGTTGGTGATGCCGAATTCCAGAAAAAAGCCATTGGTAAAATGCAGGATGTGAGTAAAGGAGGTGGCAGAACTGTTCTTTTTGTTAGCCATAATATGGCGGCGGTGAAAAGTTTGTGTACAAAAGGGATTGTGCTTGAGAATGGAAATGTTTCTTTTTGTGGCTCGGTAAATAATGCAGTAACTCATTATTTGAAAGGAAATAATATTATTTCAAATCTAAGAAAATTTGATGAGCGTTTTGAGAATGAATATTTTAAGCTTTATGAAATTTCATTGAATACTACCAGAAATAATAATATAATTGATGAATATGATGAAATACATTTGTTTACAAAGATAGATGACAAAACAACAGATAGTTCGATACATGTAACATATGTTTTTAAAAATGAGAACTCAGATGTTTTATTTACAAGCAGTCATAAGCTTTTAGATTTAAATTTAAAATTTGGCATTAATACATTAGAATGTATTTTACCAAAAGGGTTCTTGAATATCGGAACATATTACTTGGATTTTTACATAATTAAAGATTCAAAGCACACATTGTTTGTGGAGAAAGATATTTTATGTTTTGAGGTACAAGTCGGACAAAGAGAAATAGGAGCATGGACAGGTAGGGAACCAGGATTTATTAAACCAATATTGGAGTGGAAAATTTAATATGTTAATAAGATTAAAAAATGCAATAAAAGTGCTTTTAGGTAAAGCAAATGTTGTTCTTGTTGATCAAAGAAAAGATAGCAAAACGAAATATTGTCCAGTTTGTTGTAATGAAATTGAAGAATTTGTACCTATAAATTCTTATTTTTTAAAAAAATTGCATGAGCACCAACATATACATCCAATTTTTTTATCAGAAACAATTAATTTATTTGAATATAGTTGCCCAAGATGTTATTCTAGTGATAGAGATAGGTTGTATGCTTTATTTATTAAAAATCATCAACCAATAATTAATACAAAGGATTACAAAATTGTTGATATTGCGCCTTCAAAACCACTTTCACAGTTTATCAAGCACAGTTATCCTTTGGCAAATTATCGATCAGCTGATTTATATATGGAAGGAGTTGATGATATAATTGATATTAAGGATATGAAAATTTATCCTGATGAAAGTGTTGATTTTTTAATTTGCTCACACGTTTTAGAACATATTGATGATGATTTATCAGCAATGAAAGAGATTTATAGGATTCTTAGGAATGGCGCTAAGGCAATATTAATGGTCCCTATATTATTAAATCTAACTGAGGATTATGAAAATCCAGATGCCAAAACTCCTGAAGAGAGGTGGAAACATTATGGACAAGACGACCATGTTAGAATATATTCAAAAACTGGGTTTGTTGAGAAACTTACTAAAACTGGGTTTGCTGTTAAACAATATACTCAAAATGATTTCTCGATTGAGGATTTTCGACGAATGGGAATACACGAAAGGTCAGTTTTATATGTAGTCGAGAAAGCATAATTGTTTTTACAAAAGAGATGTCAAATAAAATTTTCGTAACTCAACCATACTTACCTCCGCAAGAAGAGTTTGTTCCTTATTTGCAAAAAATTTGGGAATCAAAGCATTTAACTAATGGTGGCCCTTTTCACGAACAACTAGAACAAGAACTTGCTCAATATCTTGGAGTAAAGTACATTTCCTTGTTCTCAAACGGGACTCTTGCTCTTATTACTGCACTACAGGCTCTTAACATTACGGGCGAAGTCATAACAACACCCTATAGTTTTGTTGCAACAACTCATGCGCTCTGGTGGCATGGGATAAAACCTGTTTTTGTTGATATTGACCCTATTACATGTAATCTAGATTCGAGTAAAATTGAAGAAGCAATTACTTCAAAGACATCGGCGATATTACCTGTACATGTTTATGGCACTCCTTGCGATAATAAACGAATTGCAAAAATTGCTAAAGAGAACAATTTGAAGCTTATATACGATGCCGCTCATGCTTTTAACGTAAAAGAGAATAATGCTTCGATTGTAAACTATGGCGATCTGTCTATCCTTAGCTTTCATGCAACAAAAGTATATTCAACAATCGAAGGAGGCGCAATAATATCACACTCTGCCGAAATGAAACGGCATATTGATGATTTAAAAAACTTTGGATTTCGTGGAGAAACAACGGTCGTTGCACCCGGAATTAATGCAAAAATGAACGAATTTCAAGCCGCATTTGGTTTGTTATCTTTAAAATATATTGATGAGGCTATTTTCAAACGTAAGCAAATTGCGAAAGTTTATGAATCTGAATTGTGTAATGTTATTGGAATTAGGGTATTACAAAGAAATGAAAATATAAAGCATAACTATTCATATTATCCAATTTTCATTGATGCTGAAAAATATTCTAAAACGAGAGATGAATTATATGCAAGTTTAAAGGAGAATAATATTTTTGGAAGAAGATATTTTTATCCTCTAATTTCTGAATTTGAGCCATATAAGGATTTGGAGTCTTCGGCCGAATCTAATTTGCCAAAAGCAAACAAAATTGCAAATTCAGTCTTGTGTTTACCAATATACCCGGATTTATCCTTAGATGATGTTTGCAGGATTTGTAAAATAATAAAACAATAATTAAAAAGAGATGAAGCAAATTATAATTATTGGAGCAAGAGGTCTAGGCAGAACTGTTCATGGATATCTTGAAGAGTTTGATTCTTATAATAGAGAATTTAAAATAAAAGGTTTTCTTGATGATAATTCTGATATTTTAAATGGATACCAGGGCTATTCACCTATTTTGTCTTCTGTCGATGATTATAAAGTAGAAGAAGGAGATGTTTTTATTTGTGCGTTAGGTGAAAACTCTTTTAGAAGAGATTTTGCTGACAGGATTTTAAGTAAAGGAGGAAAGTTTATTAACATGATTCACCCTTTGGCTCGGATTGCAAGAGATGCAGAAATGGGCATAGGATGTATTATTGGACCTTGGTCTATTTTAGAGTCCGGAGCTAAGATTGGTGATTTTTGTTTATTACAAACATCTGCGATTATTGGACATGACGTGAAAGTTGGTTGTTTTTCACGTTTTGATTCGCATGCCATTGCAGCCGGAAAGGCAATTGTCGGAGATAATGTAACCATATATACAGGAGCAATTATAAATCAAAGTGCTGAGGTTGGAGATAATGCAACAGTAGGTGCTGGCAGCTTTGTTGCAACAAAAGTAAGTGTCGGTAAAACAGCTTTTGGTAATCCTGCCAGAGAATTTTAAAACATTTTTTATGGAAACCTTAGATTGGATAATAAACTGGTTCAATAAAGAAAAATCTATTTCAGTAGAAGAACTTAAACAAAATACTGAAATTAATTATTTTGAAAATGGATATATAAACTCACTGGCTTTTGTGAACTTGCTGGTGGATATTGAAACAGAGTTTGGGATAAGTCTGGAAAACGACGATTTTGCTGATGAAAAGTTTTTTACACTTTCTGGTACAGCAAATGCTATTAAAAACAAACTAGAGACAAAAGGATAAATACCTTGTATGAGATTTGATATAAAGTCTATTGTTCTGCAAAATATTTCAAGATTTGATTTTGATTCAGACTTTGTTTTTGATTCATTACAGAAAACAAAACGATCTTATGCTCAACATTTCTCATATTCTTACAGTATCTACAAATCAATTATAAAACAAACAGACAAGGAAAGTATTGTCTGCATTATGGAAAATGGGATCGACCTTTTTTCAATGTTTTTTGCACTTATGCTTTCTGATAAACGAATTGTTTTAATTGACCCACAGAAGAGCAGTGATGAAATTAAAAGTATTCTAGACTATGTTAAAAGTAAGTTTATAATTGTAGACTCTAGCGTTTCAGAAAAGATTAAAGATTTTGATTTAATTTATTCTGATGTATTTGGTTTAGAAGAAGTAAAATCGGATAAGATTAAAAGCTTAACTCTTGGATTATTAGATAATAGAGATTTTGACTCTGATTATTTATTGACTTTTACATCTGGTACAACCGGATTAAACAAAGGGGTTAGACACACTCTCTCGAGTTTGTTTTTGTCAGCATATGAATTTAATAATGTTTTCTCAATAAATTCAGAAAGCACATTTGGACATATAATGCCAATGACATATATGGCAGGAATTTTAAACTCTATATTTCAGCCTTTTATTGCAGGTTCAAAGATTGTTCTATTAGGGAAATTTGGACCATTATCAGCTTTGAATTTTTGGCAAAATGCATTAAAATATAAAATTAACACCTATTGGATATCGCCTGGGATGCTTACCATTATTGATAAAATGAGCAATATTAATATTGGGATAGAAGCTTGTACAGAAAGACAAATTACTTTTTTTGTTGGTACAGCACCTTTAATCAAGGCATTTCAAATAGATTTTGAAAATAAATTTGGAGCAAACTTGTTCGGGAGTTATGGCTTATCAGAAACTTTATATATTTCTACAGAAAACATAAGTACCCGGGCACAAAAAGACGACCAGAATGTTGGAGGACTTCTAAAAGGTGTTGAATATAAAATTAGCCATGATTCAGAATTACTTGTTAAAGTTCCCTGGATGTTTTTATCTTATATCAACGAGAATACGGAAGAGTATTTTCAGGATGAATATTATAAAACCGGAGATTTGGCAATAATTGATAACAATGTTTTATCCATAATTGGACGAAAGAAGGAGTTAATAATTAGAGGTGGTTATAATATAAGTCCTGCAGCTATTGAGAAAGCAGTAATAGAATCTAATTTAGTGAGCGATTGTGCTGTTTTTGGTATTAAGAATCATAAAAATAATGATGAAAGTGTGATTTTAGCTTATTCTTTGTCAGATAAAACAAATAAAGATGACTTGCATGTAAAGATAAATAGTTTTATCTCTGATAAATTGGGCGTCAATTACACGATTGACAAAAGTTTTTCTTTAGCTTCAATCCCAAAGAATAACAATGGGAAAACAGATAAGATAGCACTAAAAAAAGTATTTGAAAATCAAATAAATGATAATTAAGTTTGATCATATAAGCAGAGTTGCAGCACAAGAAGAATACAAACAAATTAGTGAGTATTTAGAATCTTTAGGATACGAATTGTTATTTAAAGAAATTGATAAGCCCAATTCTCCCAATAAAAGTAAATATTTATTTTATAATAATAGAATTCATAATTTGTATTATTATAATCATAATGAAAAACTCCCAGTTGAAATTATAACTTATCCAAAGATAACAAAATCATATAGTCCCTTTATATTTAAGCCTGAAACCAATCAATTATCAATTAATTCAAGCAATTTAAGCGTTTTTGAAATCTTGACTAAAAGAAAAATCGATATACAAGAAGGACAAGAACAGATTGATATAAAGGGTGTTTTAGATAAAAACACTATTTTTTTAGGTAAAAATATAAATCAAAATTCAGTTTGGAATCTGGACAATGAAGGATATTGCTGCCCAACTTTTATAGTTAGTAAAGCTACAAGTTATCACACTTATTTAATTGAGAGAAAACTTATTTGTTCTGAAATAAACGAGATCGAAATAAACAAAAATAAAATATTTGTGTTCTTTGTTGAAGGGGAAAATGGTGAAGTTATTGAAATAATATCATACAAATAAATGAAAATAATAGATCTTAGTTTTGAAATAGATAATGAGACACCTACATGTGGAACAAGCTGGCACCAAAATGTTGAAATTAAGCAAATGGGCAGCATAGATACTGTTGGTAGGAATACTCATTCTATTTTATTAGGCAGTCATACAGGGACACATATGGATGCTCCATTACATTTTATTAAAGATGGAAATTCAATTGAGAATTTAGACCTTAATATACTTTGTGGGAAAGTCAAGATTGTAGATTTTTCTCACTTGAAACCAGGCGAAAGTGTATCTTTAACAATGTTAAAAGGTATTGTTGTTGAGAAAAGAATGCTTTTTCGCTTTGATTGGTATAAAAAATGGAAAACTCCTGATTATTATATTGACTTTCCTTATTTTGAACAAGAAGCAATAGAATTTCTTATCGAAAAAGGAATGAAACTAATAGCTTTGGATACTCCATCACCAGATAGTGGTATCAATATCAATTCAAAAGACGATTCTCCTAATCATAAAAAGCTTTTATCTAAGCAAATTATTATTATTGAATATTTAAACAATACAGATCAATTAAATGTAAATTCAGATTACCATATAATTGCACTCCCATTAAAACTTAAGGGATCAGATGGTTCTCCTGCAAGAGTAGTCGCTTTAGAAAACAATAGCTTATGAAAAAAGGAAATAACATAGGTCAAATAATGGATGTTACCTTAAGAGATGGTAGCTATGCTATAAGTTTTCAGTTTTCGGATTATGATACTAGAGAGATATCTGTAGAACTAGAGAAGTGCAATATCCCTTATATTGAAATAGGACATGGTTTAGGTATTGGCGCTAGTGGTTCAAAATATGGATATTCTTTAAGTACTGATGAAGAATATCTATCTGCTGTTCAAAACAAAATAAAAAATAGTCAGTATGGAATGTTTTGTATTCCTGGTATTGCTGAAATAAAAGATTTAGATCTCTTGAAAAAATATGGAGCATCATTTGTTCGTATAGGTACAAATATTGACCGGGTGAGAGAATCCGAACTTTTTATTAAGCGTGCAAAAGAACTAGGTTTAGAGGTAATGTCAAATTACATGAAGTCTTATGCGGCTAATGAAAAAGATTTTGCTGAATGTGTAAAAATGTCAGAAGATTATGGTTCTGATATGATATATGTTGTTGATTCTGCCGGTTGTATGTTACCTGAAACAATAAAGATGTATTACGAGGTAATTAAAAATAATTCAAATCTAAAAGCAGGTTTTCATGGACATAATAATTTAGGCTTAGCTGTTTCGAATTCTGTTTATGCACTGGAACTAGGATTTGATATTGTAGATTCATCTTTGCAAGGATTAGGTAGAAGTGCCGGAAATGCTGCAACAGAGCTTTTAGCATCTATAATGAAAATTAAATATATGCACGATACATATGATAGCTTTAATCTAATAAAGATAGCTGAGAAATATATCAGACCTTTAATCAGAGATGTTGGTAATTATGGATTAGACATTGTTTCAGGTATGGCCGGATTTCATTCCAGTTATATGAAGTATATTCATAAATACGCTGTAAAACATAGCGTTAATCCTTATGATTTAATTATTAACTATGCAAAGTTTGATCAGGTAAATTTAGATGAAACAGAATTAAACCGAATTGCCGGAGAATTACCTAAAGAACATGTGCCTTTCTCAGAATACGGATTTCATCGCTATATCGGTGATGAACAGAATTTAAAATAGATTTATTTGTCAGATATAATTAAAAATAATAAACCACTAGTTTCTGTATTTTGTCCTGCATTTAATCACGAAAAATACATACATAAATGCCTTGATGGTTTTATTATGCAGGAAACAGATTTTGATTTTGAAGTCATAGTACACGATGATGCATCATCGGATACTACCCAGAAGATTATTAAAGAGTATCAAGAAAAACATCCAAATAAAATTCGTGCAATCCTTCAAAAAGAGAATCATTATTCTAAGGATAGCTTGCATTTAATCAAAACGATGTTTCGAGAAGCTAAAGGTAAATATATTGCATTGTGCGAAGGAGATGATTACTGGATTAATTCAAAGAAATTGCAGAATCAGGTGGATTTTATGGAGTCTAATTTAGACTATTCTATTTGTTTTCATGAGGTTGAAGTTCTAAAAAATGATGAACTCGTTGATGATTTTGTTGTTTGGGGAGAAGTAAAAGATGATTCTGAGTTTTCAGATATGATACAATTCAATTATATCCATACCCCTACAGTAATGTATAGAAATCAAACAGGGATTTTAAGATTTATTGATGGTATTGAAGGAGAAGTTTTGGGAGATTATACACTTAACCTAATCTTTTCTTCTATTGGTAAGGTGAAAAGACTAAAAGGGAAATGGTCGGTTTATCGTTATGGTGTTGGAATGTGGACTGGAGAATCTAATACATTAAAAAAACAACGAATAAGTTCCAATACTTTACGAAATGCTTCTTGTTTTTTAAATGAACATAGAGCTATCTTACATAAATGGTATCAATTTATTCTTCAGAAACCGGATTATACTAAGAATAATTTTAGCGATTTCGATAAATTTGAAACGACTCTTATAGAAGTATATACTGCTGATGAATTAAGAAAGAAAGTACCGGCAAAGGTATTATTAAAGGCATTATTAAATAAATTGTTTAAATAATAATGAAGATTAAACTTTTAGTAAAAACATTATTTCAAATTGGAATTAAATCATTTGTAAAAACATTAAGGTTTAATATTAGATATTTTGGAACTAAAAGAGGTTTGTATCTGCCGGTATGGATATCAAAAAATGTTACCTTTAATAAAAATCAAGGGTCAATTAAAATCGCAAGTGAACGAAATGGTTCAGTGAAAATTGGATTTGGAAATGTTGGAATCTTCGATAAAAAATATAATAGAACTGTACTTGAGTTTTGCGAGAATTCACAAATTGTTTTTAACGGAAGTGCCAGTATTGGTCATGGCTCAAAAATTTCCGTCCAAAGTGAAGCTAAATTAGTATTTGGAGATGGGTTTTGCATTACTGCAAATTCCGCTATTGTTTGCGCTAAATCTATTGAGTTTGGAGTAGATTGTCTTTTGTCATGGGATATTTTAATAATGGATTCTGATTTACATATTGTTAAGGATGAAAATGATGATATTATTAATGAGCCGGATTCTATTTTAATTGGAAATAATGTATGGATTGGGACTAATTGCACAATTTTAAAAGGAGCTGTTATTCCAAATGGAAGTATTATAGGCGCCTCAAGTGTGTTGAATAAGAAAATTGAAGAAGAAGAAACTGTTATAGTAGGAAATCCCGCGAGAGTAATCAAGGAAAATGTAAAATGGTCACGCTAAAATATATTGTACATGAGTTATAGATTTCAGAAACTTACTCCTGAGAATATTCACGATCTTAAAAGTATTTATCTTGATGCTTTTGGAAAAGAAATCAGTGTTGAAAGATTAGATGCAAAGTTTAATACAAAATTTGCAGGTGTTTCCTATGTAGGGTTTATTGCATATCACGAAAGTGGAGAACCAGCTGCATTTTATGGCTCTTTTCCTTGCTATGCAGACTATAACAGTGAGAAATACCTTATTGCACAATCAGGAGATACTATGACGCATTCAAAGCATAGAGGAAAAGGTCTGTTTACTCAATTAGCTAAAGAGACATTTGAATATTGTAGGCAAAATGGGTTTCATCTTATTTTTGGATTCCCGAATCAAAATTCATATCCTGGCTTTGTTAAAAAGCTTGATTGGATTCATTTTGATAATTTGGACGCATACTTGGTGCGAGTAAATTCAATGATTGGACATAGGATAAAAAAACAAAAGACATCATCAAAAAAGATAGATTTAGAAAAATGTAAACAAATCATGTGTGAGCTGCCAAAATCAAAAGCATTTTCTTCCTCTTGCCTAGATGCAGACATACCTGTTATAGATCACTCTCAGGAATTTTGTGATTATAAACAATATGAAGATAATTATTTGGTAGAGATTGATGGAATAGGAGTTTGGTTAAAGTTAACAGATAACTATTTACTTATTGGTGATATTGAAAAGGCTACCGAAGAAAAATGGTATAAAGTATTGCAATCATTAAAGAAAATTGCAAAACAAATGGGTGTTTTATACATCAGATTTAATAGCAGTACAAATGTCCCGCTTTTAAAATTCTTCTCAAAATATGGAAGAAAAATGGAAGTTCAGTATGCCATTGCAGGATTGCAGTTTACAGATGCAGTACCAATGGAAAGGATGAAGTTTACAGCCGCAGATATTGACATTTTTTAATGAGCTCTTTTATACATAACAAGCTGCTTGGTTTATTTGTAAAAACAAATGGCGTTTTAAGCAAACCATTATTTGGGGGTATTGGTCATGTCTTTATGTTGCACAGAGTTAATCTTAAGCAAGAGAGAGAAAGATATCCTATAAATAAAAATTTAATAATAACTCCTGATTACTTGGAAAACAGAATCGTTTACTTAAAACAAAATAATTATGATTTTATTTCCTTAGATCAACTATATGAGATTTTAATCGAAGCTAAGAAACCAAAGAAGAAGTTTGTTTGCATTACTTTAGATGATGGATATCGTGATAATATGACTCATGGTTTACCCGTATTTGAAAAATATAATATTCCAATTACTATTTATGTTACAAACTCTTTCCCTAATCAAACAGCAAGTTTTTGGTGGTATTGGTTGGAAGAATATATATTAAATAATAATAGCCTGATATATAAGGATGATAATCTTACATTTTCAAATCTTACTGAAAAGAAAACTATTTATAATATCTTAAGAAATAAAATTAAGAATTTGTCTAAACATGAACGAGATGAATTTATACTAAATAATCTATCGAAAGATTCCAAAGAAATCCAAAATGAGAGAGAATATTTAGCTCTTAGCTGGAATGATTTAAAAGAACTGCAGAAGCATACACTGGTTAATATAGGTGCTCATACAATTAACCATTTATCTTTGGCAAATATTTCTATTGACGAAATGAAGAAGGAGATTTTAAATAGCAAAACCGAACTAGAGGATAAATTAAATATTAAAATTAACCATTTCTCTTATCCTTATGGAAGTGCAGATGATATAAACCGTGAGGTTGTAGAATTCGTTAAGGAATGTGGATTTATAACTTCTACGATTAATCATCCGGGAAATATTTTTCTGAAGTCAAAAAACAAATCTTTATTGTTGCCTCGATATCCTCTTGGGGATAATGTTACAGATGAACAGTTTTCTCACTATCTAAATGGGATTAAACATTTTGCTGTAAATAAGACAAATAAAACGTGTAAATTTAATTAATATGCAATTATTAAAATATAAACAAATAATTAAGAATGTAATCCCAGAAATAGTTGTTGTTTTAGCAGGAATATATATTTATGCACCACACTTTATCTATATAAATATTCCAATCATTCTTAATGATTCTTACGCTTATATTTTGTTAGCACAGGATATTATTAATGGTGAAATTCCTTTAAAAAATTACACAATGGAATTACCTTATGGCTACCCTCTTTTTATTTCATTTATATATTTGCTAGGAGGGAATATGCAAACTGTAATTTTACTACAAACAGTAATGTTTTTCTCTTCTTTAGTGTTTCTGACAAATAAGATAAAAAAATATATTTCATGGAGTGCTGCTCTGATTTCATCAATGTTAATTGCTGGTTTTGTTTCTCTTTCTGACATAATACTCTATAATACTTTAATAATTACAGAGTCTTTATATATGGCTACTATATTTTTTTTGGCAGCGAGTATGATTTGTTATTTAAGAGAACCTAAAACAAAAACTATTATCATTATTACCATATTAGTATTTTTTGCTGCAATAATTAGATCAAATGGGATTTATTTGTCTTTTATACTTTTCTTCATTGCTTTACGTACACATTTTAATAGTAATAAGAGAAAAATAATAACTATAATATTTGCTTTTATTGGCATATTGATTTTTAGCAGTGCAACAAACTATTTTATCAGAGGTGACTTTTTGCCGCTTGATAGTAATCGATTAAAGAAGGTTGTCAATAGTAAGACAAAAAAGAGAGAGCAAGATACTGTTATATATGATCCTTATAGCGGAACACTCAAAACACAAACAATAAAATTACTTATCAACCCAACATATCATAAATTTGGCGATCATTATTATTACAGGCTACCAAGGCAATTAGAAAACTTTAATACAAAATTACAAAAGGAAGAAATAATTGCTGGGGGATATATCGAGAAATACAAATACAGTAATGAGAATAAAGAAAATACATACGAGTTTATTACTAGAAATATAGAATTTGATAAGAATACCAGGAAAAACAAAATGGATTTGTTAGACATTGAACAAAAGCCAAGACACGCGTGGTTGTTTAGTATTCATTTAGTGCATCTGTTAAAACCTGTTATGCGTAATTGGATATTCTTAATTATGTTTTATTTGTTTTATTTTTATTCTATTTATTATTTATTTTCAAAGAAAGAGTTTATAAATAGTATCTGGGAATTAGTATTTTATATTGGTAGCATACACATGTTTAATGTTTTTATTCTTATCCCAATGGTGCCTAGGGACACATCATTGTGTAGGTATTCTTTAGTTACTGAATTAATGTTTTATTTAGTAATTGCTATTTCTATTAGTGAAGTATTCTTACACAAAATTAAAGATATGATATACAGTAAGTTTAATTTAAACAAAACATAGTCTTTTTGTTTTGCAGATTTCAATTATTATACTGCATTATAAAACACCTTACTTACTGCATAGGTGTGTTAAGTCAATTGTTAATTCAAACACTCGTTTGAATTATGAAATAATAATTGTTGATAATGATTCTCAAGACAATAGTAAACAACTAATTTTAAAATCATTTACTGATACTATTTGGATAGATGCTGGATATAATTCCGGTTTTGCTCGAGGGAATAATCTGGGAATTAGACAAGCAAAAGGAGATTATATTCTTTTATTAAATTCGGATACAATAGTTCAAGAGAACTTTCTGGATGAATTTCTTACTTTTTATAAAGACAATGATAAAAATGATCAACTTGGCTTATTAGGCTGTCGAATAATTGGTGTTGAAAATGGTAATTTGTTAGTAGGCACAGGTGTTGGTTTTAGAGGTCTTAGAACAATTATTAGAGCTAACCCTATCTATTTATTTTTTACACGTAGAAAAAGAACAAAAACGGAGTATATACCTAAAATAATGCATTATCAAAATCACGAGGTTGATTTTGTAAGCGGTTGTTGTGTAATGACAAAGAGAAGTAAAGTTCTGGAGAAAGAATTATTTCTTGACGAAGATTTTTTTCTCTATAGCGAGGATGTGGAATGGAGTTACAGAATAAAGAAAAAAGGATTTGTAAATTATTTTTGCGGTGAACTTGAGATTTTACACGAAAATGGAGCAAGTTCTGAATCTAATCAAAAGCAAAAAGCTCAAATCCAGATTTCTGAATATCTATATTATTTAAAAACGAATTCTAAATTTAATTATAACGTATTAGGTGCTTTGCTAAACATTAATTTTCGCTTAGATTTATTTTTAAATAGAAAAAGAAAAGATAGTCCGGAAATTAGAGCTGTTGCAGAAAGATTTGATATTTATAAACGATATTTTAAAAAGATAAAATCATATAGGCATAAAAAACGGGACTTCCTAAAGTATGAAAAACAGAATTAGGTCAATATTTGTTAAAGATGTATCAAAATCAAACATGCATGATTTAAAGTCTGAAATAGAAGGAATACGGAAAAGAACTAATATTTTGTGTCTTTTTGGCTCACCAACGCAAGGCAATTGGCTTGGTATTGCAAATGCAACTAAAAGTTTATATCCAGATAATTATATTTCAGTGCCACAGTCTTTTTCTAATTCATTATTAACAGAAAAACAAACCATCGAATTGTGTGGGTTTATTAGTCAGCTTAATTTCGATAAGCTTATTATTAGTGGCTTTGCTACTTACTTTTTTAATTGGATTGATTTACTTTATAAAGATATTAAAATTGAGATAATCTTTCATGGTACAATAAGTGAGTTTTATGAAAAATCCAGGCAAGAGTTTATTGCAAAACTCATACAGCATGGCAATCAAAATAAGATTAAACGATTTGGTTTTATTAAAAAGGGCTTAGATGAGGTATTTAGCAAATTATATAATTTTGATACCTACCATCAGCCTTTACCAACACCCACAATTCCAGAAAACATTGAGAAGATAGAATTAGATAAAAATAAAATTCATATCGGAGTGTTTGGAGCAAATACTTTTAATAAAAATCTTCACAATCAACTTATTCATGCTTTGATGATAGATAATACAATTATTCATGTTTTAGATAAGTCAGTTTTTTCGTATTTACAAATGGATTCAAGAATAATTGAACATGGAACAAATCTGCCTCGAGAGAAGTTCTTATCTATTTTAAGTTCAATGGACCTTAATTTATATATGAGTTTTAATGAATCATGGGGTCTTGTTGCTTATGAAAGCGAGGCTTTGGGAGTTCCATGTGTACAATCTATTCAAGTCGACTACTTAAATTTAATAAACAATAAGCTAAGTTTGTGAAAATTCTACATATAATACCTTCCCTCGCTAAAGGTGGTGCAGAAAGGTTATTTCCAGAATTCTACTCCAGTTTATCTTAAATTAAAGCAGAGCTGAAGTATTAAAGTCAGTACAACTAGAATTAGGTACTATTAGCGAATGGTTAAATTAATGTAAAATCAAAATATTATTGCCATATTAATGAAAATTTCATTACCTGTAAATATAACATACTTTTATGGAAGGATAAAAACTAAAATTGAAAGAACTGTGATAGACTCTCATTCTTTTTTCAATAAAGACAAGTCGTACTTTGCAAATAAGAGAGGTGCTGCAATTCTGTGTTATCATGGAGTTACTTTAGATGGTAGTAAAATTCTTAATATGCGAAATTATTCTATAAATAACTTAGAGCAACATTTCAAAATTTTTAAAGAATATTTTAATGTAATAACAATAAAAGATTATTTTGAGAGTAAATTTGTGCAGGATAAATTTAATATTGCATTAACATTTGATGATGGATATAAAAACAATTATAAATATCTCAGGCCTCTAATTGAGAAATACCAGTTGCCTGTGTCTATATACGTTACTGGTATGAATTTAACAAAGCATTCATACTTATGGGCTGATTTCGTTGATATTGTCTCACAATATTCTAATCGACAAAGGTTCTCTGTTGCTGGGTACACTTTCTATAAGGTTAAAAATCGTTATTTCACATCAGATGGAATAAACCTAAATGATTTTATTAAAAAAAATGGGAATTTCACGGTTAAAGAAGAGATCTTCAATAAATTTGACGATTTTAACGGCATAGTCTCAAAGTATGATTTAGATGATTATTGGCAACTAATGAATGATGATGAAATTAAAGAGTTGTCAAAATCAAAATACATCACGATTGGATCACATGGATTTTTGCACAATAATTTGGGCAATATCCCAATCCAAGATGCTAAACTAGAGCTTTTAAAATCTAAAGACTATATTCAGAATCTTATTCAAATGCATGTTGATGAGATTGCTTTTCCTGATGGATCATACACCAATGAATTAACTAAGATTGCACTTGATAATGGTTATAAATATCAACTTGCGCTTGCATATAATATTGATACTGATAGTAAAATGAACTTTTTAAAAAACAGACACGGGATGTATCCTGTGTTCTCAAATGAATATCAAATATTTAAAATTCCAAATCTTGGTTAATTTTATGGGTTTTATTTTTAAAAGAATTGGTTTTGAACAGATTGATGATTTGACATTTGTATTTAACAGAGCAAGAAATACAAAAGTTAGTTCAAAATATTTTAAAAAGAAGTTTGTTAATCCTTTTGGCAAATTCATCAGCATAATTGCTTATTATGATAATACTCCAATTTCCCATTCCGGTTTAATCCCGATAATGACAATAATCAGTGGTGTACGCACACTAGGAGCCACTTCTGCTGACACTGTTACTGTAGTTGACTTTCAGCGCAAAGGGCTTTTTAAATCAACAATGGAAACTGCTTTGGTTGCTGCACAACAAGAAGGTGTAAAAATTGTCTTCCGACTACCAAATAATACCACTTTCCAAGGCTTAATTAAATATTTAGATTATGATTACCAGTCTCATTTGTATACTTTTGTCTTGCATCAAAAAGTTTTTTTCCCAATAGTTAAATTGTTAAATAAAATTAATGTCGATATATTAAAAAATCTATATTTTAAAGCTTTTGTATTTCTCTATAATAGATTTAAAACCTATCAATTTGAGAACTCCTTAATCTCTCAGGGTTTTGATTCTGTGATGCATGATAGTGAATATTTCAAATACAAAAAATTCAATTCAAATTATGTCGTAAAAATTGGTAAAAATCTTATTTGGTTTAAGCTTGGCGATGGGATTGTAATTGGCGATATTTGCTTAAATAATTCATCTACATTTATTGCTGAGTTAAAAAGATTTTGCATGTACATAGGTGCACACAAGGTTATTTTTAATCTTTGCCCTGAAACAAAAGAGTATAATTTATTATCAGAAATAGCAATGCCAGTGCGGGGTATGCCAATATGCTTTAAAGTTTTAGACAGCAAAGGCCTCAAAAAAGTAAACTTTAGATTGACATTTGCCGATCACGATGATTTTTAAGCATGAAGATTTTATACATAATAAATAGATTAGGTAGAGGTGGTGCACAAAGATTATTACTAGACACCTGTAAACAGTTAAACAATAAAAATAATGTTGAATATAGATTGTTAATTCTTGAGGACTTGAATGAGTACAAAGAATTTTTGGATAGTGTTCCATATACAATTGTGAAAGTAAATTTCAAGCTTTCTCTATTTGGAAGAAAGATTTTTGATGTTAGTGCTTTACAAAGTATAATTAATGAGTTTGATCCTGACATTATTCACAGCAACTTGTTTTTTTCTGAAATAGTAAGCCGGACATGCAATTATACAAAAGCAAAGTGGTTCTCACATTGTCACGACAATATGCCACAATTTCAAAATCTTTGTTTCTCTTCTTTCACAAACAAAACAAAGTTAACAAATTATTGCGAGAAAAGATATTTGTTCAAAAGATACAAAATGAATGGAGGTACATACTTTATTGCGATTGGAGAGGATACAAAAAAATATTTTGAAAAAACTGCCAAACCCTACACTGTAATAAAATTAATCAATGCGATTGATTACAACAAATTTTTCAAAAGCAAGAATATCTTAAACAAATCTCAAATTGTACTAACAAACACAGGCTCTTTTGTAAACAAAAAGAATCAGAAATTTATTCTTGACATTGCAAAAGAACTATTGAAACGAGGCATTGAATTCAAGATAAACCTTTTAGGAGCAGGGCCGGATCTTAAAGCAGTAAAAGAAAAAGCAATACTAGCGAAATTAGATAATCAAATTATTTTTCATGGTAGTGTAAACAATGTTCAGGAGTATCTTTGGGAGTCTGATATTTATCTACATACAGCAACTTATGAACCATTAGGTTTGGTCTTACTCGAAGCAATGGCTGCTGGTCTTCCGGTAGTAACTTTAGATGGTAAAGGTAATCGCGATCTTATTGAACAGGGCAAAAATGGATATATGATTTATGAACAAGACGCGGAAGTATTTGCCCAAACCATTATCGATCTTTGGAATGATAAACAAAAATATCTCGAAATGTCTACATATGCTCAGGAATACGCTAAGCAATATGACATAAAGCCGTATGTTGATAAATTATTAGTACTATATCAAAATGCAATCGATGGGAAAAGTAAGTAGTAATTAGTAGTTAGAAGTAGGTAGCAGATTGAGCTAAGCAGGAGTTGCTACCTACTAATTACTAATTACTACCTACTAAAAATTCGACAAAGAATATGACAAAAAAAAAGACTCTCGTCCTCCTCTGCGACTCCTACCCCCTCTCCGCTGGTGAATTCTTTCTCGACGATGAAATCAAAATTATTCATTCCCACTTTGAGAAAATCTATGTAGTTATTAAAGAACAAGAAAAGCAGGAACTTAAAAGGTTTACTCCGAATAATATTGAAATCACAAAATACAAATCACAAATAACAACAAAAGATAAGTTCAGGGCCTTACCAAAAATATTCTCAATATTATTTATTTCCGAACTATTTCATACAATCTTCAAATTCAAAATTGCTCCGAAACCAATACTGTTCAAAATAATGTTCATGGACATTGTTAAGTCAGGTCAAATAATATATGAACTTAATAACTTAATAGGCATACAAGATCTTGATTTAAATAACACTATTTTCTATTCCTACTGGCACGATTATAGAGCTTTGACATTAGCTCGTCTGAGTAAGCAAAATAAGGTAATAAAAGCTATAGCTCGAGCACATGGTTGGGATGTGTTTGCTAATAGACATGATCCTCCATATCTTCCATTTAAAAAGTTCATTATTAATAATTTATGTGCTACATATTCTATTTCAGAGGCAGGTAGGGAAGAGTTTTACAATTATTCTTTAAATGAGAAAATCAAAGTTTCGAAATTAGGCAAGATAAATAATAGAATACCTTTATATGATAAACCAGATGACAATAAGATTATAATATGCTCATGCAGTAACATAATACCTTTAAAAAGGATTGATAAAATTATTGATATGGTATCAAATCTGAATATCGCAAATATCAGTTGGGTACATTTTGGTGGTGGCTATCTTATAGAAGAGACAGTAGAATATGCAAAAGAAAAATTGAAGAAAGTTCAATTTGAATTTAAGGGTATCGTCCCCAATAACACAATTCTAGATTTTTATGCAGACAATTATGTTGATTTATTTGTTAATCTCAGCGAATCTGAAGGAATACCAGTAAGTATTATGGAAGCACTTTCTGCAGGCATTCCTGTCTTAGCAACAGATGTTGGTGGTACTGCCGAAGCTGTGAATGATAAAAATGGTTTTTTAATTTCTAAAATTTTTGATGTATTAGAGGTGGCTACGATTATCGAAAATTATTTACAAAGTTCATACGAAAACCAATTAAAATATCGAAAAAATGCATATAACTTTTGGAAACAAAACTTTGAAGCAACAAAAAACTATACACAATTCGCAAACGAACTACTAAATCTATAGCCCGAAATCCCGAAAAAACAGAAATTGCATAATTTCTAAATATGCAAATATTCAATTTTATTTTTCAATACAATAAAAATATGAAATGACAATTACAATTTCATATTCTATAGATCCTCGAACCTATGGTTTGGGATTTTTCGAGGAGTCTCGAAAAATTATATATTTATTGCATCAGCTTTAATTAAATAAGTTAATAATGTAATGCTAAATTTTTGAGGGGAAATTATTGCAACAAATTTAATTTTTCGGACCCCGAAACTCATAACCCGAAACTAATTTAACCCGAAACCTTCTTAACTCGAAACCCTAAATGCGAAATCCGAAACTCTTCCTATGAAAAAAGTCCTCATCCTCGCATACGACTTCCCTCCTTATGTATCAGTTGGTGGTCTGCGCCCTTATTCTTGGTATAAGTATTTTAAAGAATTTGGCTTTTATCCTATAGTTGTTACTCGCCAGTGGGATAATAAATTTGGGAATCATTTGGATTATATTGCTCCCGGTGAATCTAACGAAACGATAATACAAAAAACGGAGTTTGGAACAATAATAAGTACTCCATATAAACCAAATTTGTCAAATCGAATATTGCTAAAATATGGAGAAAATAAATTTCGATTTTTAAGAAAATTGGTCACTGCATATTACGAATTTATGCAATTTATGTTTTTTGTCGGTTCAAAATCTAGATTGTATTATGGAGCTAAAAACTATTTGAAAAATAATACTGTTGATGCTATTATTGCAACCGGAGCACCTCATATTTTATTTAAGTATGCTTCGAAATTAAGTAAAAAAAACAATGTTCCATGGATTGCTGATTATAGAGACCCTTGGTCTCATAGTAAATCAAGAAGTTCAAATTTTATATTTAGGTCGTGGAATACATTTTTTGAAAAAAAGTATCTTAAAACAGCAAGTTTAGGAACAACAGTTTCTGAGTATTATAAATCAAAAATATCTAACTTATCTAATACAGTTAATATTGAAATTATTCAAAATGGATATGATCCTGAATCTATAGAAGCAGTAAAAAGAGTTGAACAAAGACAAGATAAATTAGGACTTGCTTTTGTCGGTACAATATATTCTTGGCATCCTTTGAAGGAATTGTTATCTGCTATAAGTAATTACATAAAGGATAATAATTATAATAAGCTTGAGCTTAGTTTTTTTGGAGTTAATAATTCAAGTATAATTCAAGAATTAATACAAAACAAGTTTCCAAATTTAGAGGGTATCGTAAAAATTTATCCTAAAACCTCAAATAAGAACTTATTGGCGGCTCTTTGCAAAGAGAGTGTAATGATATTGTTTAATTATTATACAATCGTTGGAACAAAAATTT
>CAYUWD010000062.1:0-3057 GCA_964448235.1 uncultured Bacteroidales bacterium
ACCCCATATCAGCATGCTGATATGGGGTTATAGATATTTGACCCTCCGGGTCATTATTCAAGTTTACTTATCTTAAGTTGCCAGATATTTGGTTGAATAAATTCGAAAAACTTCTTTAACCCTCGTTAGGACAACCCACGGACAACCTAAGCCTAACGAGGGTAAATATAAGTTATTCTAGAATTTGTAAAACCTAGCTCAGGCGTGAAGTTATTGATAATTATATTCGCATTTACACCCTCATAGGGATTCCTAAGCCTACGAGGGTATATATATGTTTTTCTAGATTTTTATTAACTATTTCCCTCCGCTTAGTTTTTTGATTTCGTTGAGTTTATTTAGTGCTTCAAGTGGTGTCAGACTATCAATATCGATACCTTCGATTTCTTTTCGGATTTGAGATAGAACAGGATCGTCAAGTTGAAACATACTCAGTTGATATCCTTCACGTTTAGTAGCAATCTCATCAACAGGTTTTGCAAGGTTTTCGATATTATTTGAGCTGATGTCTTTAGCATCACCTTCGAGTTGTTTTAATATTTTCTTTGCACGATACACTATAGACTTTGGCATTCCTGCCATCTGCGCAACATGAATACCAAAACTATGCTCACTGCCACCCGGCTGCAATTTACGAAGGAAAATAACCTTGTCTTTTGCCTCTTTAACCAAAACGTTATAGTTTTTAATCCTTTTAAAGGATTTTTCCATTTCGTTCATTTCGTGGTAATGAGTTGCAAACAGCGTTTTTGCTTTTGCTTTTGGGTGTTCATGAATATACTCAGCTATTGCCCAAGCTATTGAGATACCATCATAAGTACTAGTGCCACGACCTAACTCATCTAAAAGAATAAGACTTTTCTGTGACATATTATTCATAATACTTGCAGCCTCTAACATTTCGACCATAAAAGTTGACTCTCCCATCGAAATATTATCAGAAGCTCCAACACGAGTAAAGACTTTATCAATAATACCAAGATCAGCCTTTTTAGCAGGCACATAACAACCTATTTGCGCCATAATACTTATTAAAGCTGTTTGTCTTAAAAGCGCTGACTTACCAGACATATTTGGCCCGGTAATCATCATTATCTGCTGTGTTTTATCGTCGAGATAAACATCATTTGCAATATACTCTTCACCAAATGCCATTTGTCTCTCAATAACCGGATGACGACCGTCTTTTATGTCAAGAATATTGGTGTCGTTAAGTGCAGGTTTACAGTAATTATTCTCAATAGCTGTCTTTGAAAATGATAAAAGACAATCAAGTTTAGCTATAATATTTGCATTTGCCTGAATAGCTCCAATAAAATCAGAAATAGCCATTACCAAATCGTTAAAGAGACGATTTTCTATGCTTTGCATTTTCTCCTCTGCACCAAGAATTTTTTCTTCGTAGTCCTTTAGCTCCTGATTGATATAACGCTCTGCAGAAACTAGAGTTTGCTTACGTATCCATTCTTCAGGAACTTTATCCTTATGAGTATTTCTAACTTCGAAATAATATCCGAACACATTGTTAAAGCTAATCTTTAAAGAGCTTATTCCTGTTCTTTCGCCTTCAGATATTGCAAGATTTTCCAAATACTCTTTACCTCCCCATGCAATTGCTCTTAGTTCATCAAGTTCTTTATCAACACCATCAGCAATAACATTTCCTTTATTTAGTAGATTAGGACACTCGGGATTCACTTCTTTTTCAATTCTTTCACGGATTTCATCGCAAGGATAAAGCTGTTCGCCAATTTTTTGTAATAATGGATTATCTATTGCTTTACACTCCTCAATTATAGGAATAATCGCATCCAAAGAGTTTTTTAATTGTATTGTTTCTCTTGGATTAATCCGAATTGAAGCAACCTTTGAAGCTAAACGCTCTAAGTCGCTAATTTGACTAATTTGATTATGAAGTTTTTCTCTAAAGTCTTGATTCTGAATCAGATATTCTACTATATCAAGTCTTTCATTAACTTTCTCAATCTCTTTTAATGGTAAACCAACCCATCGTTTTAGCATTCTTCCACCCATTGGAGAAAGGGTATTATCTATGATATCGATAAGACTTTTTCCACCTTCGTTATATGAGTTAAAAATCTCAAGGTTTTTAATGGTAAATCTGTCCAGCCAAACAAACTGATTTTGATCTATTCTTGAAAGAGCTTTAATATGATCTCTGTTAGTATGTTGAGTAAAATCCAGATAATCCATTATGGCTCCTGCAGCAATAATTCCTGAATACATTCTTTCAACGCCAAAACCTTTAAGGTTCTTTGTCTTAAAATGAGTTAAAAGCTTATCCTTGGCATTTTCCTCTGTAAAAACCCAATCGTCAAGACCAAAAGTTGTATTAAGGTCTCTAAAAGTTTCGAAAAATATTTTTTTCTTCGACTTTTCGTAAATAATCTCCTTTGGCTTAAAGCTCTGAAGAAGTTTCCCAAGGTATTCAACATTCCCTTCAGTAGTCATAAACTCCCCGGTAGAAATATCCAGAAATGAAATTCCATATACTTGCTTCCCGATATATATACTAGCAAGGAAATTATTCTCCTTTTGCTCAAGAACATTATCGTTAAGTGATATGCCCGGAGTTACTAACTCAGTAATACCACGTTTAACGATTTTCTTCGTCATTTTAGGATCTTCGAGCTGCTCACAAATGGCAACTCTTTGTCCTGCCCGAACTAGCTTAGGCAAATAATTATCCAATGCATGGTGTGGAAATCCAGCAAGGTCAATATAAGAAGCTGCACCATTAGCTCTTTTAGTTAAAGTTATTCCTAAAATAGAACTAGTCTTTACAGCATCTTCCTCGAATGTTTCATAGAAATCACCAACTCTAAACAATAAAATTGCATCAGGATGCTTTGCCTTAATGCTATAGTATTGCTTCATTAGGGGTGTTTCTACTGCCTTGCCTTTCATACCTAAACTCTTTTGAGCTTGTAAAGATACAATAACAAATTACAAATTACAAAACTCAAAATTTAAAATTGACCGATGACCGATGATGGGTGACCGGTGACGGATGACGGATGACGGGTGACGGGTGAT
>CAYUWD010000062.1:3157-14365 GCA_964448235.1 uncultured Bacteroidales bacterium
GATGACCGATGATGGGTGACCGGTGACGGATGACGGATGACGGGTGACGGGTGATCGATGATGGGTGACCGGTGACGGGTGACCGGTGACCGATGACGGGTGACCGATGACGGGTGATCCCGATAAAACAGAAATTGTAAATTTTTTATATCCTAAGCAATTTAAGGTTTTATCGTAATCTTTCAACAAACACACATGACAATTTCTTGTTTTAACGAGGACTCTCGAAAAATTACAAAAATCATATATTTTTTATTCTTTTCGAAGCCGAAGACCGGAGACAGTAGTAAAATAATGTCGGTAGACAAAAGTTTTTCACAAAACTCAAAATCCAATTCTTTGAGACGAACAAAATTACAAAAGATGACCAGTGACAGACACTTCAATCCGATAACTATTATATCAGCAACCGAGATAGATTTATTACAAACTTTGAGGAATGCAACTAATGGCTAAAAGCTAACGGCTTATAGCCATCTATTGTTTAACAAACTTCTGAACAGAATTACCATTTATAGTAAGGAAATAAACTCCTGTTTTCAGTTCGCTAATATCAAAGGAGCATGTTGTTTTTTGCGGACTTATTTGTATAACTTGTCTGCCGGATATATCAAATATTGTACATTCTCCAATAATAGAATTTTTAGAACTTATTGTTAAGTTTTCACGTACAGGATTTGGAAAAATGCTAAAATCAAGTTTTTCTTCTTCCTTTTCAATCTTTGAATATAAGTAATAATTATTATGCAAGCTCAACCAAGTTATAACCTGATTAAATACCTGTTCCCATTGTTCGCATGGAAAATTTTCTCTTTCAAGTTCAATCATATTCATAGTACCACAAGAATAGAAGGCATGGGGTTGATCAGGGTATAAATAATATTCATGTTCCCATTCCATTGTCTCGAAATACTCATGCATTCTTTGAGAACCATATAAATAAATATTTATATCCGTACCTTCACCAAAATTAAAAGCCATCCCTTCATCATAAGGGACAATATTATCATCATCACCATGAATAAATAGCATTGGAACATGTTCTCCCTCATCGAACCAATCAAAATCCATAGTAGCTCCCCACAATCCGACTACACCAGCGACTCTATTTGTGTGACTCGGGAAAAAGCTATTTTCATTAAGAAAGCCAAGGTCGGCATTATTTGCTCCTGAAGCTACTTCATAAGTCTCTTCAAGTCTTTCTTCATCAGACAAAAAGACAGTATTAATTGCAGTAATTGATCCAGCACTATTTCCTAAAAGGAATATTTGATTTGTATCGATTCTATAATCAAGATAGTTTTCTTTTAAAAAATCTAAAGCTGAATTACAATCCTGAACGGCTCTCCATGCTGCACGTTTCATTCCGTGAGCAGGACCAAAACCTCCAGCACCTGAAGCAGGATTAAAACCTATTCGATAATCAATTGCGACTGCCACATATCCGAAATGAGAAAGGCTATCACACCAAGCTAATATATCAGGACGCATATCTTTACTACCAGCAAGAAATGCACCTCCAAATAGACATACAACTGTTGGACGAAAATTTTCGCCCTCCTCATCTGGCATATATACATCCAAAAGAATATCTTCGGGATAATTAACTCCTGTATATATTGCATCCCACGAATCTGCATTGGAATATACAATATCCGTAAGTATTTGAGTTTCTTCAAAAACTCTACTAATGTAACGTTCTTGTGAAAAAAGGCCAAAACTAATTACCACAAAACAAAAGAGTAAAATCTTCTTCATCTTTAAGATAGAATTAAATCAACAATAATCTTTCCCTAAAACAAAAATAGTTTTTTTATTTAAATATAAAACAACTTTATACAAATAATTTATAACAACAGAAAAATATATAATCAATTTATTAATTACTTAAAATATATATTATTTTTGTAAAACAAATTTTTAATAAAATGAGATTAAAATCGATATCTATCCTTATAATAATATTATTTTGTATCAATTACATACGTGCTCAATATTCTGATTGCATACCAGACTATACTGTAGAAGATCCTGAAGGTGTCGGCGTTAGATCTCCAATAGATTTACCTGTTGCATTTAAAGGAGAATATTACGAATCTTATTTTACAATAATTCCTCCGACAACGGCAAACACATGGGGTGTATTTAATACAACAATTACAAAAATTCAAATAACAGACCTAGTAAACCTACCTGAAGGATTAGTAGCAGAATCAAATTCAAACAATGAAGATGATTTTTTAATAGGTGGAGAACATTATTGCTATAGTGTAATTGGGACTCCTTTAGCAAATCCTGGAATTTACAAAGTTGATGTATATGCTAATGCTTGGATTAAAATAATATTCGAGGTGGCGGCACCAGGCAATCCGCAGTATGGAGGAGATGTTACTTTTACAATGTGCAATGAACTTAATCTTGACCTTGGAGAAAATAGAGAGATTACTACAGATGATGAAATTACAATTAGTGCGAATCAAAACAACAACTTTCATATTTACGAATGGAGTAATGGATGTAGTGACCCAACTTGCACAATAAATGGTGCAGACTTAGGGATTGGGATTCACACATTATCTGTCACTGTAAGAGATACTGTTGGGACTACAGGAACACACGAAGGAGGAACAACCCGATGTTTTAAAACAGATACCATAACAATAACAGTAACAGAAGAAAACTCTGTATCAACTTCTGATAAAATAAATATAAACATATATCCCAATCCAAACAACGGTTTATTTACCATTGATATGGGACAAATACCATTTACTAGTTTAGCAGTAATAGATCTTAAGGGTAAGATTGTATACGAATCAAACATTGAAAATTGTAAGCAAAATTTTAAAGTCCCAAACTTAAATAAAGGGCTGTATTTTATAAAATTGTCTGATAAAAATAGAGAATACTTTGATAAGTTAGTTATTTATTAAATAATGACTAATCTTTCATTATAAATAATACCCCCAATTTTAATTCTTACAAGATAAATACCTATTGACAAGCTATCAGAACCAATGCAATAATTACGTTTATTAATCCCGATTTCAGACACTATCATCTTTCCATCCTGACTTATAATTGTCACTTCTTCTATTATCCCATTAGTAAATACTTCAAAAGAATTATCTTTCAATACCGGATTAGGAAATATATTTACATTGGCATTAATAAAATTAGCTTGACTCTTTGTTGTGTTATCAACTTGAAGTTCAAGATATGATGGGTACATTATTTCATGATAGACTTGATTTGTCGCGATCAATGTATCCCCATCAACATACATTTCGCCACCATCGTTCATATTATTATTAAATCTTGGATAGTTAGATGATGTAAGATCGACACGAATTCTATGACCCGGTAAGAATGTATGACATGTATTTGCAAGTTCAATCTCAATTTCATAAATAACTCCCTCATCCATAAATACTGTATCAATAACTGTAAACCCTTCACGAAATCTCATTCGGAAAATATTATCGCGAAGTATCATACTTCTGTCATCAGGATAAACATCGCACAATCTAACTGCAAAATCAGTATCAAGAGCATCAGAAGATACATACAATTTAACTTTAGGCTTACCACAATGCTTTACAGGTTCTGTTAGAACTTCAGAAGTGAAAATCAGAATATCATCACGAGACTCAACAACAGGAGCCTGATCGTAAGGTCCCTGTCCAAGTTCCTCAGTTAATGTACAACTTCCAACAGTTGGAGATGGATCGCATGGATTATAAACTATGGTCGAATGGCTATCATCAGAAAGCGGCATACTCTCTGACAAACCGTCTAAATCAGTAAAATAAAAAATATGTGATGTTAGTCCATCAGGTGGCCAAACATCAGAACCTTTCCATTCCATATCACCCATTTGAAAATAGGTATATTTTGGGTTATTCCCTAACCAATCAATATCAGCTCCTAAAAGATAATATTGAAAAAACTCATTCGCTTTATCATCACTCCAACCGTCAGCTTCCGGAAATTCTAATTCGCCTTGTGTAGAAGTACCAACTTGTGTAGAACCAAAACCTCCATGAGCCCATGGGCCCATTAAAATTCTATGTTGCTCTGCAATTCCAACAGGTGATTCCGTGCAAATTGCATCAAAATATTTAAGCATTTCATCTGTTGCATGATCATACCAACCACCAATCATTAAACAAGGAAGTTGAATTTCTTCGGGATAATAATTCTGATTTTCGATATATTGCCATAAAGCATTATAATGAGGATTTGCCAATAAAGTTGCGGACAATCCATAACCCAAATTATCAAGCTGTTCAACATACTCGGTTCTGTAAACACCATTAGGAAAATAAGACTGATAAAGAAATTCAGGACTTGCAACCAAAGGTACTGCACAAATATGGTTTGGGTGCTGATGTTTTGCTGTCTGAAACTGAATTTTCCCTAATGCAGATGGCCCCCATGTACCAACCATTCCATCCGACCAATCCTGAGCTATAATCCAGTCTATTATATCATAACCATCAAGACCTCGGTCATAAGTTCCGACAGGTGCTGCTGAACTTCCATAAAAACCACGCCAATCGACAACAACAAAATTATACATACTGATTCCCAAATTAACTCCTACTCCTAGTAGCAGGGAATATCTGTACCAGTATTTATTATAAGGAGTTTGAATTAGAATTGTTGGACGAGCATATTCTGTATCTGGAAGATAAACATCGACAGCCAATTCATTTCCATCACGCATTTCCACCTCAAATGTATTCGGTGTTAATGGCTGAGAAAACATCGCGTAGAAACAAAACAGTAAAGAGCTGATTATCAAAAACTTTTTCATACCTTTATATTGAAATTTGGCCTAAATTTAAAAAAAATGAACATATAATTATAATTTATTGTTCTAACTTAATATTCACTTAATATTAAATTCTAATATTTGTTACGGTAAAAAAGACATTATGACTAAAGTATTGATTACAGGAGGAACAGGATTAGTAGGTACCACGCTCAGCAAATATTTACAAGAAAAAGGGTTTAATCCTGTTATATTAAGTCGAAACCCAAAAGCAGATTCAGAATTCCCAATGTACAAATGGGATATTATTAAAGGTGTAATTGATGAAGCTGCGTTTGATGGTGTTGAGTATATTATTCATCTGGCAGGTGCTAATCTGGGAGAAAAAAGATGGACTAAGAAACGTAAACAAGTTTTAATTGACAGTAGAGTAAAATCATCTGAATTTCTTTTTGAGACCATAAAAAATGGTAATTATAAAATAAAAGCATTCATTTCAGCTTCGGCTGTAGGGATATATCCATCGTATACTGATAATGACACGATTTTCGAAGAAGATAGTAAATTAGGAAATAGCTTTGCAGCAGAAATCTGCAAAAGGTGGGAAAGTGCGGCAGACGATTTTAAAACAATTGGCATACGCACTGTCAAAATAAGGACCGGAATAGTACAAGACATAAATGATCCTGCATTAGAAAAGATCTTACTATCAACAAAATTTGGAATATTGCCAGCTTTTGGAAAAGGAGAGCATTATTATCCATGGATTCATCTCAAAGATTTATGTCGGATATACCACACTGCTATCATAGATGAAACATTTAATGGTCCTTATAATGCAGTAGCACCGGATACCATAACAAACAAGCAATATACCAAAGCAATTAAAAAAGTAAGAATAAAGGGGCTCATACTGCATATACCAGCATTTTTTATGAAACTTCTTTTTGGAGAAATGTCTCAAATAATCCTTCGAGGTACAAAAGTTCAAAGTAAACTCCACAAAAAAGATAAGTTTGAATTTGAGTTTCCAACAATTGAGAGTGCGATGAAGGATTTGCTGAAAAAAGAATACACTTAACCCGCTGTAAATTAAAGCTTTATTTACAACAAATGATAATACTAATTTCGTTTTTGTCATGATTTTTATTAAAAAATCCCGCCAAAAACACATTGAATTATAATGTACATGGGGTTAATGTTAGTTCTTTATAATTTTAAATGTTTCAATATTTTTGCCATTGATTACTTTAACTAAATAAAGTCCTTTTTGCCAGCTATTTGTGTAAATAATCTCAGTAATATCTTCGAAATATACTAATTGTCCAACAGAATTATATACCTTAACTTTATACTCATTCGATTTTTTTGAGTCATAATTTATTTTGAAATTATCACAGAATGGATTGGGCCAAATTTCTATTCCAATTTCATTCTCAGTAAATGAATTACCATTGTGTTGACACTCCTCTTCCATAATTTCTTTTACAGTTAATGATTCTATCCCGTTTTCATTAATAAACTTAAAATAGTTAGTTGATGGGCTAGAAAAATCAGCAAAATTATATACATGACAAACAACTCCCAAAATATTATAATCAGTTGCATCAGCATAGTTTTGCTCTATGTTGAATTCAGTCTCACTAGATTTATAAAGAAAAGAATGTGTTGTTGTACAGTATAAATTCCCTAGATGTGAGAATGGGTCTGCATTAGAATATGCTGAATCCAAAGATTGTCCTCGTGTTTGATATAAAACATTCGTTGGCATCTCACCTGCCAACTCGGTTCCAATTGTTACAATCGGGGAATCTGTTATCATCTGTATTCTATTATAAAGGCTATCGCAGTCTCCTTTAAAAAGTAGGGTATCTTTGCCCATTTCATCTATTTCAGCCATACTAAGATTAGAATATCCATCCCAAAAATAAGGTGCTTCTGCACCATGATGATGCATTGCAATTTCATGTCCATCAACTTGCCAAAGTGTAATTCTATTTAATCGATACTGGTAAGGTAAAATACTATCTACCCATGGTGCTGTAAACTCAATTGTAAGACTAATATCATAATAATTAGCTGAATCAACCATTTTTTCTAACTCCGAAAAATTATAGGCTTCATTTGGATCACAATGCACAACAAAAAAAGCTTTTTGTGGTTGAGAGAACATATATGAGCTAACAATTGAAAATAGAATAAAAATTAAACGCTTCATTTTGAATATCTTTAGAAAATAAAGATACATGATTTTTAATAATCATACAAACCAATCAAATAGCATTATCAAGTACTACAGCAATAATAAAAATTACTATACCTATAATTCCTTATAGCCCCTCTTCTTCATATCCTTAATAACACCAGCTAGAGCTTTCCCTTTTTGTCTCTTCTCATGTTCCGAAGCTGAATAATGTTGAGCTTCTCTTCTTAGTTTCAAATAACTTTCATACACATCAGCATCTAGCTGTCCATTTTCTACAGCTGCAATTACAGCACAGCCATTTTCGTTTACATGTTGACAATCTGCATAACGACATTGACCTTCAAAATCGCTAATATTTAAAACATCTGCAAGAGAATTTGCATCATCATTTGTAACACCAAAGACTTTAATCCCTGGAGTATCAATTAAAACCCCAGAACCCTCAAGAAGAATCATTTCTCTTCGGGTAGTGGTATGTCTGCCCTTGCCTGTTGCATCACTAATCTCTGATGTTTCAAAAACCTGTTCCCCAATTAAAGCGTTAATCAAAGTACTTTTACCAACACCAGAAGATCCTGTAAATACAATAGTCTCACCTTTCGAGATGAATTTTCTAACTTGCTCAATACTTTCGGGAACATAAACACTAGTGTATAAAACAGGTGTATTCACAGATAGGTGCTTCAAAGCCCTTTCCACCTCATCCTTATCGAAACCTAAATCTGTTTTTGTCAATAATATTACAGATTCAATATTTTTACCGGCAAGCTGAAGCATAAAACGCTCGATTCTACGAACGTTGAAATTATCATCTAAGCTTTGAACTATAAAAGCTTTATCAATATGCGAAGCAAGAGCTTGTTTTTCTGAAACGGTTCCTGCCTTAAGTCTGTATAAAGCTTTTTGTCTTGGTAACATATCCAAGATAATTCCTTTCTCCTCATCCATTTTCTGAAGTATTACCCAGTCGCCTGTACAGGGATATTCTGACGTATCTCTACCATATAGCATATTACCTGTAAGTTCGCAACTTAACAAACCATCCTCAGTAATCACATCATAACATGTTTTATGTGTAACTGCAATTCTGCCATGTGGCAATTCTTCAAAATTTGATTTTTGTTTTTGTTGTTGAAGGCTGGAGTTCCAACCGTATTTATTTAATTCTCGCATATCATATACCTTATTGTGGCAATGTAGGTATGATTCATGAATCATACCTACATATTGCCTCGTTATTCACTAGTTACAGTTTCCTCCCTATATAAAACACATAGCCATAGAAGGCTTTATATCTACGATATAAACCTTCTTCGTGTCGCTGATTTGCAATAAAATCTTCTGCGGCTTGATTCCCTTTATGCTTAAGAAGGTACTTTTTGTCCGCCTCAACTTGCGGAGCATAAAAATCATCTAACCAACAAGTCTCAGGTAAGATAAATGAAGCAACAGGAACATATCCTGCATTTTGCATTTGCGATAGTTTGTTTGGGATTGTGTCTATCTCGGGATAAGCATCCATCCAGAAATCATAAATCTCCTTTGGTCGCTCATTTGTAAACCAAGAAACCTCACTAACAGCAACAAAACCACCTTTTTTAAGATATTTTCGCCATTCTTTAAGGCCTCGCTCAAAACCAATATTATAAATTGCTCCTTCTGACCAAATCAGATCTAGTTCTTCGTCCTTAAATAGTAAATCATCCATTGAACCAATAATTCCCTGTACTCTGTTTTGTAGATATTGTTTTTCTACATTTTCATTAAACAGGTTTATAAACTTTGGAAATATATCATATCCTCTAATGCTACCTAATGTATTTTGTGCTAAAACAATTGTCTGACCACCAGTTCCACAGCCAAGGTCTACAATCTGTGATTGGTTACTAAGATTATCAATAAAACTCAAAGCCTTTTTAGTTACTTCAGGACTACCGGGTCCTTGTCTTTCAACTAGTGAATAATAATCAACGATTAATTCTAAATCGAATTCGTGTATAGACTTTACTTCTTTACTCATTTTATAAAGTATTGTGCATGAATAATTCATGCTAAATTAATAATAAATATAATTGAAATCTAATCCAACAAGATTTGTTTGTTAGATTAATGAAAGGTATTTAACTGATGATTTAGTGTTGTCGAAACCAACAGTTAAATTTTTAAACCAGCTCTAAGTTTGTATTAAACATAAATTGTTTTTAGTTGTTGCAAAGATAATAATTTAATATTCAGACTGCAAGTAATTATTTTCACAGATTAACCCAAATTGGAACCCAACCTGATAACGAACCACAGTCGACATCAGGGTCTGCACACGAATATATAATAATTAACTGCAATGACTAAAACTTATTTTTAACACAGATTTACATTTTAGAAAGCCACAGATTTTCGCAGATTACACAGAATATCTTTCATCCACAGATAAACAAACATTTACATATATTGCCAGCCCGGACTGATAACGAACCTCAGTCGTGATCAGTGACAGCACACTAATTAATGGCTATAAATTTTCTCAGATTGTTACAGATTATTTACCACAAATGCACAGATAAACGAATTATTGAACGCAGATTTATACAATAAACTTAATACGTTGAGAATTCACAGAACATATAGAAAGTAAAATCTAATTCTCCCAAACATTACCTATATGCACAGCATTTTCATAAAAATTCTCACCATTGACTATCTGATTTCCAGTAAATCCTCCTAAGAACCCGATTGTATTGCATTCATCATCTACGATTTCTGTAATTGGTTCAGCTCCACATTCTATTCCCGGATCAAAGACATACACATCAATTCCCTGAAAGATGTATTTATCTACCTTTGCATCGCTGCATGCAGAATTCTCCTCAAAATCAGAAATCTTATTTACAATACAATCCGGAGTTTCTTCAGCAATTTCTTTCTCGCAAGAGGTGAGGGTTAATCCAGCAAATGTAATAAAGAGTATTATGGTAATGTTTATAAGCGTTTTCATGACAAAATCTTATTGGTTTATTAATAAAACGTTGTTTCTGAAGAAAGTTGTGTGAAAAGATGTAAATATTAAATATCAAGAGCCAAATCTGTTTTAAACCCATCACTTTCCCCCATATGAACGTAACCTAGTTGATTATTTAATAATTTGGTTTTCCCGATCGCAAAGTCTTGTATCTTTTGGTGATGATGACCAAAAATCCAATATTTTGGACCATACATTTCAATTAAATCTCTTAGCTCTACAGCAAAAGCTTCGTTCAGAATATCATTTCTAAACTTAGCTGGATAATTCAAATATGTAGGAATATGGTGAGTTACAACAACAGAATTCTCATTATCATCCTTGAATAATTCCTCAGAAACAAATTTCAAACATCCTTTATGGTATTCATTATAGACATTAGAAGAAAGCTTCCATCCATTATGTCTGATTACGCGAAAATCGTGCATATTATACTCAATCATACCGGAGTTATGATCAGATATTTTTGACCAAAGCGTAGATAAAATTAGCTTAGTATTGCCCTCCCAATAAACCTTGTTATTTGTCAAAACTACGTTTGGTAAGATTTTCTCTTCGAAACTTCCGGAACGTTCAGCAATATTACTTTGATAATACTCATGATTACCAGGAACCCAATATGTTTTTCTAAAATTATCTGATAAATACTTAAAGAAATCCATATTTTTTTCAATTTCAGTATAAACAAGGATATCTCCTGCCAATAGCAATACCTCTCCAATAGGTTTAAGTGGATTATTCTTTAAGAATTTTTTGTTCTCGCGAAATTCTACATGTAGGTCTGAACAATACTGAAATTTCATTTGTCAATAATAAGCAGTAAAAATACTAAAATTTGTTTAGTTTTTCTATAGCCTGTTGAATATCAACTTTATTGAATACTTTTTAAAGCCACTGGTTAACCTAGAGACCACAAATGGCTGACCCAGACTGATGACGAGCCACAGTCGTGATCAGTGCCTACACACTAATTTATTGACACTGATTGACGGAGATTACACAGATGTTATGCCACAAATAGTTCAACAAACTTAGTTCAATAAACTCACCACAACGCACTAGAACTGCACAAATATTTTAGCCACAGATTAACTCAGATTTCACAGAAAATAACGCAGAATAGACAAATCATTAATCACTGATTAACCTAGAGTCCACAAATGGCTGACCCAGACTGATGACGAGCCACAGTCGTGATCAGTGCCTACA
>CAYUWD010000062.1:14465-20614 GCA_964448235.1 uncultured Bacteroidales bacterium
GGCTGACCCAGACTGATGACGAGCCACAGTCGTGATCAGTGCCTACACACTAATTAATTAACACTGATTGACGGAGATTACACAGAGGTTATACCACAAATAGTTCGACAAACTTAGTTCGATAAACTCACCACAACGCACTAGAACTACACGATTATTTTAACCACAGATTAACGCAGATTTCACAAAAAATAACACAGATTTTACAAATAATTAATCACTGGTTAACCTAGAGACCACAAATGGCTGACCCAGACTGATGACGAGCCACAGTCGTGATCAGTGCCTACACACTAATTAATTAACACTGATTGACGGAGATTACACAGATAATTTCAGGTTAGATAGAACGTTTTTAATTATTCCCACTCAAAAAAATCGCCGAAAGATGCAAGTCGCTCTCCTGTAATTGCATCAAAAATTTGTAAGTATTCAGCATAAGACTCTATCCCATGCATTATTATTTTGTCTTTATAAGTAAGTAAAATCACTTCGTTATAATACTCACTGTGTGATGCATTTACCTGTTTTACATCTGCTGTCCACAATACTTCTTTCTTTGAAATATCATAACAAAACAAAGCAGATCCAGTTGATATTGGGTGATAATGAGCTACATACAATAAATTATCTATTAAAACAAAACTACACGCAGGTTCTGTAAATTCCTTAGAAATATTAAATTCACGACCATCCAACATTAATATTCTATACCCTTTGTCATTATGCTCCGCTAAACCAATAATAATTCTATCAGATTCATCATAAATAAGACCGGATAACGAAATATCATATTCTGTAGTTACAAAATCGGACTTTCTAAAAAGAATCGTTTTATCCTTCTCACTATAGAAACTTCCTGATGAAAATACTATATAGTCATCTGTTTCATCATAAAAATATAAATAGGGATGATGATAATCTGTATTTGGTTCCGGATGAGTTACATAAGTATGTTCTAATTCTGTTGAATCTATAATATTACCATTTGAATCATACTTATATATCTGATAGTGAGTTCCATAAAAGTCTTTTATAAATAATATGATATTGTTATCCTTAGTGGAAAACAACTTAAAACTATAATCATAAACCTCAGGCAAAGGTCTTTCAATTGGAATTTCAACCCAAATATGTTCATGATTATCATCTCTCTTATTCCAGCTAATTTTATACTCCTCCTTTTCTTTGTCTTTATAAATGGCACATGCGCATAATGGATTAAAAACTTCACTATAATCCCTTGTCTCAAATCTATCTCGATATTTTGAACAAGTTTGATAAACTTCTTCAATATCTAAAGTGTCTGGAAACAAAATCATATCATCCAGATCAATGAATTCACCTTGAAATCCATAATATTTTGCACATTCCTCAAATGATGAATTATCAGTTTCAATAACATCGTAAGTTTGCCTTTTTAAATCTTCGTTACTACTATGGTGACGGTTTTTTGCAACTGTATTACACGACGCAATACCAAGTATAGCAAGTATTAAACTTATAAATATTATTTTAGTCATAGCCCTTTTTGTGGTAATAGATACATTTATTTAAACAAATGCACAAAGTTTTGCACATAAATTATTTTCTTTTAACCTTTGTTATAATCAAAGATAATAATTTTGTTTAGTACATGACAAAAATTTCTGTCATAATCTTTGCAGACCTCGATTCCGAAAGCTTTCGGAACAGTCATATCAAAGATATACGCCAGAAATATTTTTATTATTATTTGTAGCCCACGGACGGCGAATATCCTCGACAACTGTCGGGATGTCCGTGGTTACAAATATTAAACCCAGTTCGACAAGCTCACCGCATCGCTTACAGGGTTTTATGAAATTTTAAAATATTTAACACTTTGAAACATTTGTTTTTTGTCATGTACTAAGATAATTTTGTTAAAAATTATTTAAAAACTTGTTCTGCATTAAATAAAAGCTTATCTTTGACCAAACGTTCAGTCATAAAAACTGTTATACTTTTAATGGAAAACAAAAAACATCATATCGGTCTTAATAATCAGGAGGTTGAAAGTTCACGTAATCAGCATGGTAACAACCTGTTAACCCCTCCTGAAAAGACTCCAATTTGGAAACTTTTTCTTGAAAAATTTGATGACCCAATAATAAAAATATTACTAATTGCAGCACTACTTTCCCTAGGAATTGGTTTTATCCATAATGATTTTATTGAAACCATAGGGATTTTTGCAGCAATAATCTTAGCAACTGGTGTTGCTTTTTGGTTTGAGTATGATGCAGACAAAAAATTTGATATTTTAAATCAGGTTGGAGACGAAGCTCCTGTTAAGGTTATAAGAAATAACAAAATAACAGAAATACCTAAAAAAGACGTTGTTGTAGGTGATATTGTAATAATAAACACAGGGGATGAAATTCCTGCAGATGGAGAATTATTGGAAGCTATTTCATTAAGTATAGATGAATCCAGTTTAACCGGGGAGCCTTCAATAAAAAAAACTACTCAACCAGAACATTTTAATCCAGATGCAACCTACCCCTCAAATCATGTTTTGCGTAGCACAAAAGTACTTGAAGGGAATGGAATTCTAAAAGTCACAAATGTAGGTGATAATACAGAATATGGGAAAGTAGCTAAAAGTAGCGGTGAAAAAACTCAGGAGGAGACTCCATTAAATAAACAACTAGATAAACTAGCAAAGTTTATTGGGATTATTGGCTTTATAATAGCTGATTTAACTTTTATTGGATTGTTTATCAAAGACGTTGTATTAGGGAACTTATCATTTACAAATGTTCAATATTTTACCACAATTTCTCTTTTAGTGAGTGTATTGATAATGATAGGAAAAGTTTGGATTCCTATTATTTACGATGGCCTAAGTGTTATTAAAGAAGATATAAAATACCCAAAGATTTTGAATAAATCCTGGTTATTCTGGATTTTTAGTGGTGCAATTGTAATGGTAGTACTATCAGGGATAATCTATATTGCCGGATTTAACCCAATAGAAAGCAATTCATGGATTGACATAGACTCTGCAAATCGCATTTTGCAATACTTTATGGTAGCAGTAACGCTAATTGTAGTTACAGTTCCAGAGGGACTTCCGATGAGTGTAACACTTAGTCTAGCCTTAAGCATGAGAAGAATGCTAAAGTCTAACAATTTAGTTAGAAAGATGCATGCAACTGAAACCATGGGTGCTACAACAGTTATATGTACAGATAAAACCGGAACTCTAACACAAAATCAGATGAGTGTTTATGAAACCTCTTTTGCAAATATGACTAGCCAAAAAGTTTCGGATGATGAAATTGGACAACTTATACGAGAAAGTATTGCTATAAACTCAACAGCCCATCTTGATAAAACTGATTCTAATAAAATAAAAACAATTGGAAATCCTACAGAATCAGCTTTACTATTATGGTTGGAACAACAGAACATTGATTATCTCAAACTACGCGAAGAGAATGATTTAATTGATCAGCTTAGCTTTTCGACAGAAAAGAAATATATGGCAAGTATTATTTTCAGCGAAAAGTTACAGAAGAAAATACTTTATGTCAAGGGAGCTCCGGAGATAATACTTGAGAACAGTAAATTCTTTCATGTTGAATCTGGTGTAACGGGAATACATGAACATATAAATACTATCAAGGACAAACTAACAGGCTATCAAGAAAAAGCTATGAGAACTCTGGGCTTTGCCTATGAAATTCTGGAAGATGATAGTGAAAGATTTATTGATGGTAAACTTGCAAATCACAATCTAACATATTTAGGTATTGTTGCGATTTCTGATCCTGTTAGACCAGATGTTCCTGAGGCGGTACAATCTTGTTTAGATGCAGGTATTGGTGTTAAAATTGTAACCGGTGACACTCCCGGAACAGCAAAAGAGATAGGACGTCAAATAGGTATATTTGATACGAGAATCCAAGACAATGAAATTCTCACAGGTCAGGAATTTGAACAGATGTCTGATGAAGAAGTAACAAAAAGTCTTAAAAACTTACATATTTTATGTAGAGCCAGACCGACAGACAAGCAGCGTCTTGTTCAATTATTACAGCAATCTGGAGAAATTGTTGCAGTTACAGGTGATGGCACAAATGATGCACCGGCTTTAAACCACGCACATGTGGGCCTTTCAATGGGTTCCGGCACATCAATAGCAAAAGAAGCAAGCGATATTACAATAATTGACGACTCATTTAAAAGCATTACAACTGCAGTAATGTGGGGTAGATCACTATATGAAAACATACAAAAATTTATCATATTCCAGCTTACTATTAATGTAACTGCTATGATTATTGTTTTGATTGGATCAATATTAGGTCATGAGCTTCCACTAACTGTTACTCAAATGCTTTGGGTAAATCTAATTATGGACACTTTTGCAGCTGGTGCTCTTGCTTCATTGCCACCAAACAAAAAAGTAATGCAGGAAAAACCGAGAGATAATAATAGTTTCATCATCTCTAAAAAGATGAGAAACAATATATTGTTTATGGGGCTCCTATTTACAGGCATATTATTCTTTATGCTCAACTATCTAAAAGACTCTAGTGGCGACATTTCAGAATATAATCTAACAATCTTTTTCACAAGCTTTGTAATGCTACAATTTTGGAATATGTTTAATGTCAAAGCATTTACATCCGGGGAATCTGCTTTCAGGAACATTGGAAAAAGTAAAGGTTTTATAGCAGTCTTATTTATCATTCTAATTGGCCAGATACTAATTGTACAATTTGGTGGAGACGTCTTTAGAACTGTTCCTCTAAGTATTACCGATTGGCTAATTATCATAGGTGCCAGTTCTTTTGTCCTATGGTTTGGAGAAATTAAAAGGATTATCTGGAAATAATTCAATAAAAAGCCTCTTGCGTTTTTTGATTTCATATCTATTAATTGCCACTTTATAGAATTTTTTATTATATTTGTTTGTTTTTAACTTACAAAAACATTTTTCTTTAAACAATATTATACTTTTTCTGTTCTAGTAATAGTTCTCATTTAAGAAATTATACGAACAATGGACACACAGAAAATAAATATTACTCAAGAAATTAAAAATAAGGGTTTAAAATTAACACCTCAGAGAATAGAAGTTCTTAAGGCAATTTATGATTTAGACAATCACCCTTCAACCGAAGAGGTTATTAAATATGTACAAGAAAATAATCCTGCAATTTCTCAAGGGACTATTTATAAAACTCTTGAAACTTTTGTTGAAAATAAAATTATATCAAAAGTTGAAACATCCGGTGGTATATTTAGATATGATGGCGTAACACATATGCATCACCATTTACACCAGGAAGGCTCAAAAAGAATTGAAGATTATTATGATGAAGAATTAAACAACATATTGATTGATTATTTTCTGAATAAGAAAATACCGGGATTTAAAGTACATGATATAAAACTTCATATAAAAGGAGAATTTAAAAATTAGTAACTAATATTAACAATTAAAAATTAACAAAAATGGAAGAAAACAACAACGAAGTAATTGCAATGCCACGTATTAACGAAAGAGCACCGGAATTTAAAGCTGTAACAACACAAGGTGAAATTCATTTCCCAAATGATTACGAAGGTAGCTGGACTATTTTATTTAGCCATCCTGCAGATTTCACACCTGTTTGTACATCAGAGTTCATGACTTTTGCAAATCTTGAAGATAAATTTGCTGAAGCAAACTGTAAACTTGTAGGTTTATCAGTTGATGGTCTTTATAGCCACATTGCATGGCTGCGTACAATCAAAGAAAAGATTGAATACAAAGGAATGAAAGATATTGAAGTTAAGTTTCCACTTATCGAAGACATCACAATGAATGTAGCTAAGAAGTATGGTATGATTCAACCTGGTGAAAGTGATACAAAAGCTGTTAGAGCAGTATTCTTTGTAGACCCAAAAGGTATGATTCGTGCTATGATATATTATCCACTAAGTTTAGGTAGAAACTTTGACGAACTATATAGAGCTTTAATTGCTATGCAAACAGCTGATGAGTTTGGAATTGCTACACCTGCTGATTGGAAACCAGGTGATGATGTAATTATTGGTCCTGCAGGCTCATGTGGAACAGCTAAAGAAAGAATGGAAGATTCTGAGATAGACTGTAAAGACTGGTTCTTCTG
>CAYUWD010000063.1:0-20507 GCA_964448235.1 uncultured Bacteroidales bacterium
TCAGTAGATTTAGCATAATCTATTAAAAACCTTTTTTTTATTGAATCTACATTGATAGAATCGAAATTCATAAAAGCACGATTAAAATAATAATTCATAAGTTTTTGTGAATGTTGCTTAATTCCAATTTCATTATATATAGATTTTACTGCATTTATTTTTTCTATTGGATTAAAATCTGTTTTACTTAACCATGTGTTTAGTTCTTTTCTTTGATTATGATTCGCAATTGTTAAAGCTTTTATCAATAAATAGGTTTTTTTATTTGCAACAATATCACCTCCTATTCTTTTTCCAAACACATCTTGATTACCATAAACATCAAGTAAATCATCCTGTAGTTGAAAAGCCATCCCAAGATCTTCTCCAAAATCATAAATTTTCTTACATTCTGAGCTTTTTGCATTGGCAGCAATTGCACCAATTTTAAGACTTGCTGCTAACAGCACAGCAGTTTTCAAATTAATCATTTTCAAATACTGTTTTTCTGAAACTGATATGGTTGTTTCAAATTCCATATCATATTGCTGACCTTCACAAATTTTTAATGCAGTATCAGAAAATACATCAAGAATCTTTTTTAAATTTCTAGGCGATTTACATATATACTTATAAGCTATAACAGACATAGCATCTCCTGACAATAATGCAATATTTTCTGTCCATTTTACATGAACAACTGGTTTTCCCCGTCGCATTTCAGCTTTATCCATCATATCATCATGCAGAAGGGTAAAATTGTGAAATATTTCTATCCCAAATGCAGCATTAATCGCATCATAATAATCGCCATCAAAAAGTTCTGTCGCCATCAAACATAATAATGGCCTTATCCTTTTGCCACCAACATTTAAAGAATAATATATTGGATCATATAAGCTTTCTGGAATTTTTCCAAAATTCAACTTTTGAAAATCTTTATTAAACCTATTTAACAAATTTTTATTATCCGACATTATTGCGAATTAATTTGTTCAAACAATCCCTCTTCCAAAATACGTTTTATCCCATTTTCTAGAGAAAGAAGAGGCTTGTTTATTACTTTTAACATATCTGTGTTATCAGGACAACGACGAGTCATATCTCCATCTTCCAAAGGAGGTAAATAGACAATTTTTGACTTTGAGTTTGTAAGTTTAATAATTATATTTGCAAGATTTACTATTGGAGTTTCAATTGAATTTCCAATATTTACAACATTATTAATAAACAAATCTTCGTAAGCAATTTTGGTTGTTGCATCAATATTATCATCAATATAACAAAATGTACGAGTTTGTTTTCCATCACCATATACTGTAATATCTTTATTATTTAATGCTGCCATTAAGAATTTACTTATTACAAAATCTTTACTTTGTTTTGGTCCATATGTATTAAAAAATCTAAATATTGTAAAATCAAGCCCATATTCTTTTTGATATGACCGCAAGTAAGCTTCGCCTAGATTTTTAACAATAGCATATGGCAATCTTGAATTTAATGGAGTTGTATGTACATTTTGAGGAAATTCTGCCGGTTCTCCATATACTTCCGACGATGATGCAAAGAAAACTCTTCTAACGCCAGTATTTTTAGAGATTCTACATATATTTTCTATTCCTCTTATATCTTTTAAAACCTTAACAGGATTATTCTGTGTACGTTTCACTCCAACCATAGCAGCATAATGAAACACATAATGGAATTGGAAAGACAGCATTACTTCAAGTATTTCCTTATAATCGTTAACATCCCCTTTCACAAAACGCAAATTATCTTTTCTTTTCGACAATTTTCTAATGTCTCCAGTAGAAAGGTTATCCAAAACAATAACTAAATTTTCGATATCTTCGGCTAGTTTCTCGGCTAAAGCACTGGCAATAAACCCAGCACCTCCCGTAACAAGAATTTTTCGTTTAAAAGAATGTCTGGATACAAGTGTTTTCATATTATTTATCTATTTTAAGTTCATCAAGGTCTAATTCATCCTCCTCATCATAAATTTGTAGTAATGGTTCTTTAAATACTTTTTTATTCAAATACTTTTCAAATGAAAGCAACATTGTTGGTAATAATACAAGATTACAAATCATTGCAACCATTAGTGTCATTGAAATAAGAAGTCCTAGAGCGATTGTGCCACCAAAACTAGAAGCTGTAAATATCAGGAACCCAAAGAAAAGAACCATAGAAGTATACATCATACTCGTCCCTGTTTCTTTTAAAGCTTTTCGTACAGAAAAGCCTATATTCCAATCGTTATTTGATAGCTCTTGTCTATATTTGGTTAAGAAATGAATTGTCCCGTCAACTGATATTCCTAATGCAATGCCAAAAACAAGTATTGTTGATGGTTTTATTCCTATGCCAAAATACCCCATTAATGCTGCTGTTACTAACATTGGGATTAAGTTCGGGATTAAGGCAATACCAACTAATTTTGGCGATCGTAACAAAACAAACATCAATATTGTTATTATTAATAACGCCAATGAAAGACTTATAAATAAATTATTGATAAGATAAGTTGTTCCTGTAAAGAACACAACTGTAGAGCCCGTAAGAATCACGTTGTATGATGTGTCCGGGAAAACAGTATTAATGTCATCTCTGATTTTTGGCAATAGCTTTTGCATTCTGTTGGTTCCTATATCAGCTATGTTTAAGCTTATTCTTGTAATTCTATAGGTACTATCAATAAAAGATTTTGCAAGATTGTCATCCAAACCTGTTGGCAATCTTTTAAATATTGTTTCATAGGTTTTAGGATTTGGAGGTAAGCAGTATTTTTCAACCTTCCCTTTACTATAAGCTTGATATAAGAACTTCACGGCATCTGCAACCGATAAAGATCTGGACAATTCAGAATATTTTGAAAGCTTCTGTTGTAAACTATCAATTTTTTGGATTTGATAAACCATTTCTGTTCCCTGTAATGAGTCTTTAGACTCAATAGCTATCTCTAAAGGACTTACACCATTAAAGTTCTCCTCAAGAAATTTTAAATCTACCTTCAAAGCATCAGATTCCGGCACATCATCAAGTAAAAAGCCTGTACGTTCAATTTTAGTAACACCATAAACTGCAATCAATATTACACAAGCAACAACAATATAAACTTTTGGTCTGTGCTTAGTTACAATTGAGCTTAAGAAATCAACAACCTTTGTGATGAATTTACTCTTTAGATGCTTTGTATATTTGTTTGAAGGTGGTTGCAAGAAACTAAATATTGATGGTATTATTATTAATGCTGAGATAAATGTAAATAAAATACCACATGAAGCAATAATACCAAACTGTACTAAGAGTGATGAGTTTGTAATAGTAAATGTTGCAAACCCTGCAGCTGTTGTAAGGTTACTTAAAAAGACAGCACTACCAATTTTAGAGATAACCCTTTGTAAGGCCAAAATTTTATTTCCATGCGCAACGGTTTCGCTATGATATTTATTTAGCAGGAATATAGTGTTTGGAATCCCAATTACTATTAATAAAGGAGGAATCATTCCGGTAAGAACTGTGATTTTAAATTCTAATAATCCCATTAGACCAACAGCCCAAAGAACAGCCACACCTACCACAATCATGGTAACACCAATCACTTTAAATGATCTAAAAAACAAATAAAGAATAATAGCACATACCAAAGCAGCAAGTACAATAAAAATTAAAATCTCATTTTTAATAAGATTCATCATTTTTGTTCTCATAAAAGGAAGTCCTGAGATATGAATTTCTACATTTTCCTTTTCAGCATATTTTTTGACAACCTGCTCTATTTCAAGAACAACGGGTATTCTTTCCTTACTATTGAGAATTTCTTTATTTAATGAAACACTCATTAGAAATACATCCTTGTTTGAATTATAAAGCATTCCTTCGTAGAATGGTAGCGAAAAGAAAACATCTTTTATGCTATCAAGTTCCTCTTGAGAGCTTATGTCTTCTGGAAAAATTTGGTAAGTTTCAAATTGTCTCTTCTTAGAACCGAACTCATCTTCGACTGTAACCTGATGAGCATTTACAGCTTGTGATACTGTTAATACTGATGAAACATTTTCGATTTTCAAGAGATCTTCACACAGGTTTTGAAATGCTAAAAAGCGTTCATAATCAAAGAGATCCTTATCTGCAAAGCCAATTACAATACCATTTGCTTCATCTCCAAAAATCGAATGAAACTTTAATTTATCAAGATATACAGGATCATCTTCAGACAACATATTTGCATAATGATAATCCATTTCAATTCTAGTTGCCTGCCATCCCATAAAAGCAGTTATTACTCCCATAATAATAAGAAGAGTAATTCTATTTCTTAAAATAAATCCTGATATCTTATGCCACATAATATTTGAATCAAGTTTGCAAAAATAAAATTAATACGTTGATAATGCAATAAAATATGAAACTAAAATACTTGTTAAAATATTAAAGGGTTAAATTTTGTAATTTTTCAATATATATTGTTTATTTGTATCTAACAATTTATTTAAAAAATGGAATACGGGATTCTTGACTTTTTGACATTACTAGGAGCTTTAGTTTTGTTCTTGTTTGGAATGAAACTAATGAGCGAAGCTTTACAAAAAGTTGCTGGAAATAACTTGCGAAAAATTCTATCTGCAATGACTTCAAACAGAGTTTTTGGAGTATTTACCGGGATATTAATTACTGCAATAATACAATCTTCTTCTGCAACAACAGTAATGGTTATTAGTTTTGTTAATGCTGGTTTAATGACCTTGACAGAATCCATCGGTGTAATTATGGGAGCAAATGTAGGAACAACTGTTACTGCATGGATTATTTCATTAATTGGGTTTAAAGTAAAAATTTCTGCTCTTGCATTACCTATGATTGGGATTGGTTTCCCATTAGTTTTTTCTAAAAAAAACAAATACAAATCATGGGGAGAAGTAATTATGGGATTTGCATTATTATTTTTAGGTCTAGATTTATTAAAAGATTCTGTACCAGATATAAGCAATAATGCTCAAATTTTAGACTTTCTTCAAGCATATACTAATCATGGCTTTTTAAGTGTTCTCTTATTTCTTGGTATTGGAGCATTATTAACTATAGTAATTCAATCATCTTCTGCAACAATGGCCTTAACACTCGTAATGTGCCATAATGGTTGGATTAATTATGAAATGGCTGCTGCCATGATTTTAGGCCAAAACATTGGAACAACAATTACGGCAATTTTGGCTTCTCTAATTGCAAATACTTCTGCTAAACGTGCTGCTGCTGCCCATTTAATATTTAATTTAATTGGGACAATTTGGGTTTTAGCATTATTTAACCCGATTGTTAGTTCTATTGCTAGTTTTACCGAAAAACTCGAAGGCGTTTCCCCTTTAACAAATGTAGTTGCTATTCCTATTGCTTTATCAATATTCCATACGGTATTCAATGTGATTAATGTATTACTCCAAATTTGGTTTGTAAATTATATCGAAAAAATTGTAAGAATGTTTATAAGGCAGAAAAAAGATGAAGAAGAAGAATTTGGTCTTAAATTTATTCAAACAGGTATGCTTTCCACATCAGAATTATCCATTTTACAAGCAAGAAAAGAAATTGGCGAATATGGAATGAAATCTGTAAAAATGTTTAATCAAGTAAAAAAACTTCTTATTGAAACTGACGAAAAAAAGTTTAAAAAGATTACTGAAAAAATATCCAAAAATGAGTTAATCATGGATGACCTTGAGGCAGAAATTGCAAACTACATCACAAGCATTTCTGAAGGGGAACTTAGTATTAACGGAGCTCGTAGAGTGAGGACATTATTAAAAATAAGCGACAACATTGAATCTTTAGCTGATGCAAGTTTTAACTTATCAAGAGCAATTGGCAGAAAACACAAAAAGAAAATTTGGTTTACCCCTCAACAACGTGAAGACATATATAAAATGTTTGCACTTATTGATAAAAACTTTGAGCAAACAATGAAATTGCTTTGTGATAGCACACAAGACAAAATAGATATCTCAAGCATATTTGAAGTTGAAACTCAAATTAATGCACTTAGAACCAAACTTAAAAAAGAAAATAAATACAACTTAAAAGAAAATAAATACTCATATAATGCAAGTGTAATATACATCGATATGATTACAATTTGTGAAACTCTCGGGGATCACCTTATAAACATTGCCGAAGCTCTTAAGCATCAAAAAGATGAAATGTCCAGCCACGAAGAAGAATAATCTTTTTTTAATCATATTATAACCTTTGTAAATAATTTTACAATTCCTTAACATTAAAAATCAAAATATTTGGCCGAAAGGATTTAAACTTGTGGCAAATTGATTTTAATATGGAATACGGAATTTTAGATTTTCTGGAATTGGTTGGAGCACTGGTTCTTTTTCTTTTTGGAATGAAGTTAATGAGTGAGGCACTACAAAAAGTTGCCGGTAATAATCTTAGAAAGATTCTTTCTGCAATGACATCAAATAGAGTATTAGGTGTATTTACGGGTGTTTTAGTCACTGCTGTTATCCAGTCTTCTTCTGCAACTACAGTTATGGTTGTTAGTTTTGTCAATGCCGGGTTGTTATCTCTGGTTGAATCTATAGGTGTAATTATGGGTGCCAATATTGGTACTACCGTTACTGCATGGATCATATCATTGATTGGCTTTAAAGTGAAGATTAGTGCTTTAGCATTGCCGCTAATTGGTGTTGGATTTCCATTAATATTCTCAAAACGAAATAAAAACAAATCCTGGGGTGAAGTTATTATGGGATTTGCTTTATTGTTCATGGGCTTAGATCTTCTCAAAGGAAGTGTTCCTGATATTAAAAGCAATCCGGAAATATTAAATTTCTTACAGTCATATACTGACTTAGGAATGTGGAGTGTACTAATATTTTTAGGTATTGGAACTTTTTTGACAGTTGTTATTCAATCTTCATCAGCAACAATGGCTTTGACGCTCGTGATGTGTCATAATGGTTGGATATCTTATGATATGGCAGCTGCAATGATTTTGGGTGAAAATATAGGTACTACAATAACAGCTAACCTTGCTGCGATTATTGCCAATACTTCAGCAAAACGGGCGGCATTTGCTCACTTCCTGTTTAATATATTTGGTGTAATCTGGGTCTTGATACTCTATCGACCTATTATCAAGTTAATAGCCGGATTTACCGAAAGCTTAGAAGGAACTTCCCCATTTATGGATGCAGCATCAATACCTGTTGCACTATCTTTATTCCATACAACTTTTAATATTACAAATGTACTTGTTCAAATATGGTTTGTTAAATTTCTAGAAAAAGTGGTAACTAAAGTTATTCGCAAAAAAGGCGATGAGGAGGAAGACTTTGGTTTAAAATTCCTACATACAGGAACCCTATCAACTTCAGAACTTTCTATTTTGCAGGCCAGAAAGGAAATGATGGAATATGCAAATAAAGCATATAAAATGTTTAATCAGGTTAAAAAACTTTTTGCTGAGACAGATGAGAAGAAGATAAAAAAGCTTGGAGAAAAACTTGAGAAGAATGAGTTAATAATGGATGATCTTGAAGCTGAAATTGCAAATTATTTGACAAAGGTTTCAGAAGGTGAACTAAGTATTAACGGAGCAAGAAGAGTAAGGACATTATTGAAAATTAGTGATAATATTGAGAGCTTAGCCGATGGAAGTTTTAATCTTTCAAAAGCATTGCTGCGCAAACATAAAAAGAAAATTTGGTTCACGCCGGAGCAAAGAAACAGTATTCTTGATATGTTCGAATTGCTCGATAAAGGATTTAATTTAATGCTCGCTGCAATTAGTGATACTCAACAAGACAATATTGATATTACTGAGATGCTTGAAGTTGAACACCAAATCAATGATTTAAGGACAAAACTTAAAAAGGAAAATCAAAAGAATCTTAAGGAAGAAAAATATACTTATCAGTCAAGTGTTATTTATATTGATATAATTACGATAAGTGAAACAATTGGTGACCATATTATAAATATTTCTGAAGCGTTGAAGTATCAAAAAGATGAAATGACAAAGAGTCGAGATGATGATTAGATAGATAACTATCTTCTGGAACTGTAGATATAATTTCTAAAAATGAATTATATTTGCAGTTCTTTGTTTTATGAAAACTGGCATTGTCATACAATCAACAGGCTCAAATTATTTGGTAAAATCAAATGATAAAGTCTTTAATTGTGTAATACGTGGAAAGTTACGCTTAAAAGGATATAAAAGTACAAATCCTGTTGCTGTTGGAGACGTAGTGGATTTTGATGTTTTAGATTCAGAAATATCTGTTATAAAAAAAATACATCAAAGAAAAAACTGTGTAATTCGTAAGTCTACTAACCTATCAAAAGTATCTCACATTCTTGCAGCAAACCTAGATCAGGCAATATTTATTTTTACTCTTCGTAAGCCAGAAACAACAACTGTATTTTTAGATAGATTTTTAGTAGCAGCAGAAGCATACAATATTCCGTCTATAATTATTTTTAATAAGTCTGATATTTACTCCAAAGAAGAATATCCTGAAATTGCTGAAATTATGGCAACTTATTCTGATATAGGATATCAGGTTGAACTTTGCTCTGTTAAAACAGGTTTTAATCTTGAACAAATTAAAGATCTTTTTACTAACAAAATAAGTGTTTTAGCCGGACATAGTGGCGTTGGCAAATCATCACTTATTAATGCGCTAAACCCAGAATTTAATTTGAAAATATCAGAAATATCAAATGCACATCAAAGCGGGAAACATACAACTACTTTTGCAAGAATGTTGGAACTACCTTTTGGAGGATTTGTTGTTGACACTCCCGGAATTAGAGGCTTTGGGATAGTGGATTTAAAAAAAGAAGAAATTTATCATTATTATCCTGAAATTTTCAAATTCTCGCATAATTGCAAATATCAAAACTGCATCCATATAAATGAACCAGAATGTGCAGTAAAAAATGCTGTTGAAAAAGGTGAAATCGCATGGTACAGATATAAGTCGTATCTCAATATCGTTCTGGACGAAAATGAAAAACATCGCATTAAAGAAATTTAACTTATTCTTTGCCTCTAAATTGAATCAAGTAGTAATAGTATTGAAAAACAATCCTATTTTTGTACTTTTGTAGGCAACAAAGAATAGTATTTTGATAAAAAAACAAAAAATAGTTAACGATCCGATATATGGTTTTATTAATATCCCTAGTGGAATCATCTACGATTTAATAGAACATAAGTACTTCCAAAGATTAAGAAGAATAAAACAACTTGGCTTAACATATCTTGTTTTCCCTGGAGCTGTACATACCAGATTTCAACATGCAATAGGATCAATGTATCTTATTTCTCTTGCAATTGATGTATTAAAAGGTAAAGGTCACGAAATTACAGAACAAGAAGCCGAAGCTGCAAAAATTGCAATTTTATTACACGATATTGGACACGGACCCTTTTCTCATGCACTAGAAAGCTGTATTATTTCTGATTTACCACATGAACAAATTTCTCTTATGTTTATGGAAAATCTAAATGAGGAATATTCCGGCAAACTTGATTTAGCAATAGAAATTTTTAAAAATCAATATCCGAAAAAATTTCTTCATCAATTAATTTCTGGTCAATTAGACATGGATAGACTTGATTATTTAAGAAGAGATAGCTTTTTTACTGGAGTTTCCGAAGGTGTTGTCGGAGTTGAACGCATTATTAAAATGCTACAAATAGTAAATGATAAACTTGTTGTTGAATCTAAAGGAATATATAGTATAGAAAAATTTCTTATTGCCCGAAGACTTATGTATTGGCAGGTATATTTACATAAAACAGTTTTAGTTAGTGAAGTTTTATTGGTAAAGTTTTTACAACGAATTAAAGAATTGTATTCACAAAATAAGATTAGTATTAATAATTCACATTTAGAGTTTTTTTTAAACCAAAACAAAAGAGTCTCAAAAACTGTTGTTGAACAATATCATATGCTAGACGACTATGATATTATTAACTTATTAAAGCAAAATTTAAATTCTAACGATATTGTTTTATCAAATTTGTCAGATGCTATTTTAAATCGCAATCTCCCTAAAATACATATAAGTCGCAATCGTTTTTCAAAAGATTATATAAATTCATTAAAAATTAAAACAATCAATGATTTAAATATTAAAATAGAAGATATCGAGTATTTTATTTATGGTGGCGAAATATCTAACAATGCATACAGTAGTGAAGATGAAAGAATAAATATCCAATATAAATCTGGTCTTAAAGACATAGCAGAAGCTTCAGACATGTTAAACCTATCTATTTTAAGTAAAGTCATAAAAAAATATTATGTTTGTGGTCCAGAAAAAATAATTAATTCAAATTCAAGATAAATGGAATTTACAGCTAAACAAATTTCAGAATTATTACACGGGACAGTTGAAGGAGATGAAAATGTTATTGTTAATAGCTTTTCAAAAATCGAAGAAGGGAAACCGGGATCTTTATCTTTTTTAGCAAATCCAAAATACACAAATTACATATACAATACAAAAGCATCCGTTGTACTTGTAAATAAAGATTTTTCTCCAAATAAAGAAATAAAATCAACCCTTATTCGTGTAGAAGATTCATATAAATCTATAGCACAACTACTTAACATATACAATTCTATGATAGAACAACCATCAGGAATTGAAAAAAACACATTTATTCATAAAAAAGCAAAAACAGGAAAAGATATTTATGTTGGAGCTTTTGCATATATAGGAAAAGGAACAGAAATTGGTAATAATGTGAAAATTTATCCGGGCTGTTATATTGGTAACAACGTGAAGATTGGAGATAATACAATAATTCATCCCGGAGTAAAGATATATTTTAACACAATTATTGGGAATAATTGTACTATTCATGCCGGAAGCATAATTGGGGCTGATGGCTTTGGTTTTGCTCCAAATACAGATGGAGCATTTATTAAAATTGCTCAAATTGGTAACGTAATCATAGAAGACAATGTAGAATTAGGAGCCCTGGTTACTATTGATCGAGCGACAATGGGTTCAACAATTATTCGAAAAGGAGTAAAGTTAGATAATCACAATCATGTGGCTCACAATGTGGAAATTGGAGAAAACACTGTTATTGCTGCACAATCTGGTATTGCTGGCACAGCAAAAATTGGTAAAAACTGTATGTTTGGCGGACAAGTTGGTATTAGTCCACATGTTAGTATTGCAAACGAAACAAAATTATCTGCACAATCTGGTATCTCAAATAATGTAAAAAAGGAAAACACCATTTTAATGGGTTCACCAGCATACGAAATAAGAGATTATCACAAATCATACATACACTTCAAAAATTTGGATATAATTGTCAAAAGAATCGACAAACTTGAAAAAAAACTAAATAGTAGATAATCTCAAAAAGCTTAATAGTTAATTTTTCTTATAATTAAATTACATAAAACACTTCATTTGTTTTCAAATTAATTAGTTAATTGTATCTTTGTTTCGATTAAAGGAAAGATTCACGTTTGTGTTTAATTATATGAAACAAAAAACGATTTTAAAAGAGGTAAGTCTTGAAGGTCCTGGATTACATTTTGGGAAAAAGACTTGTCTCAAAATTAAACCTGCTAAAGAAAACACAGGTTATGTCTTTATCAGAACCGACCTAGACAAAAGCCCTAAGATACCAGCATTAGCTGAATACGTATCAGACACTTCTCGTGGGACTACTATCGTAAAAGAGAATGCCAGCGTAAGCACAATTGAGCATTTACTCGCAGCAACATATTCTCTTGGAATCGACAATGTAATATTTGAAATCAATGGACCTGAAGTTCCTATACTTGATGGCAGTTCAAAATATTTTATAGAAGCATTGCATAAAGCCGGAATTAAAGAACAAAATGCAGATTTAGTCATTTATAACATTAATGAAAATTTAAGCTTTATTGACGAAGAAAGAGATATTGAAATTAGTGTATTCCCAGACTCAACATATAAACTGAAAGTTCTTGTTGATTATAAATCTGATATATTATCAAATCAATATGCATTTTTAAATAATCTAAAAGATTTTACAAATGAAGTTTCTTCTTGTCGAACATTTGTATTTTTAAGCGAATTAGAACCCTTACTAAGATTAAACTTAATTAAAGGTGGTGATTTAGATAATGCTATTGTAATTGTTGATAAAGAAAGTACACAAGAGGAGTTTGACCGCTTAGCAAAATTGTTTAATAAACCAAGTGTCGCTGTTCAATCTTCAGGAGTTTTAAACAACTTAAAACTTCAATTTACAAATGAACCAGCAAGACATAAACTTTTGGATATAATCGGAGATCTTGCCCTAACGGGATATCGGTTTAACGGCTCTGTTTTAGCAAGACGACCAGGACATTTTGGAAATACGGAAATGGCAAAGCTTATTCGTAAACATATTAAGACTAATCACCCTATTTCAAGCATCCCACAATATCGACAAAACTCAAAACCACTAATGGATATCAATAAAGTAAAATCTCTTTTACCTCAAAGATATCCTTTTTTGTTTGTTGACAAAATAATGTCTATCACTGATAATGAAATAGTAGGCATAAAAAATGTAAGTAATGATGAATATTATTTTGAAGGTCATTTCCCAAATCAGCCAATTATGCCAGAAGTTTTACAGCTTGAGGCAATAAAGCAAGCTAGTACAATTCTGTTGCTAAATAATATATCTGATATTGATTCACAATCTATTGATTTTCCGAACATTTCAAATATATATTTTAACAAACCTGTAGTGCCTGGTGATGTACTTGTAATAAAAGTCTCACAAAACAATCATATTTCTAACGGCATTTCAAGTTTATCTGGAAACGCATACGTTGGCACAGAACTTGTTTGCAAAGCAGAAATAAAAGTTAAAATTGTTAAACAAAATGACTAAAAATGAATCAACCACTCTCATATGTTAATTCTTCAGCAAAAATTGCTAATAATGTAGTTATAGAACCTTTTGTTACAATAAACAAAAATGTTGAAATTGGTGAAGGGACTTGGATAGGCTCTAATGTTACAATTATGGAAGGTACTCGCATTGGTAAAAATTGCAGAATTTTTCCAGGAGCTGTTATTGGAGCAATTCCACAAGATCTAAAATTTAAAGGCGAAGAGTCTACTGCTGAAATTGGAGATAATACTACCATTCGCGAGTTTGTTACTATTAACAGAGGGACAGCAGCAAAAGGAAAAACCGTTGTTGGATCAAATTGCCTTTTAATGGCTTATGTTCATGTTGCACACGATTGTATTATTGGGAATAATGTAATTCTTGTAAATGGCGTAAATCTTGCTGGAGAAGTAATCGTCGACGACTTTGCAATAATTAGTGCGAATTCACTTATTCATCAGTTTTGCCATATTGGTGCTCACACTATTCTTGCAGGAAACTCACTTGTAGGAAAAGATGTGCCCCCATACGTAAAAGCAGCAAGGTATCCACTATCATACGCTGGTGTAAATTCAATTGGTTTAAGAAGACGCAACTTCTGTAACGAAAAAATCAACAAAATTCAAGAAATATATAGAGTTTTATTTAACAGAGGCATGAATGTATCACAAGCTGTAGAATATATCGAAGCAGAACTTCCTGCAAGCAAAGAACGTGATGAAATAATACTTTTTATTAGAAACTCAAAAAGAGGTATTATCAGAGGATATTTTGATAAATCCGACAATTAAAATTAATAACATAAACCAATAGTTAACGAGATTGTGATATCGGATCCCAACCTTGTGCTTTAAGTTCTAATTCTTGTCCATTACGAGGAACAAAATATTTTCCTTCATTTTGCTCACACATATATCCAATAATACTAATATCTTTCACATTCTCAATTTTATCTTTCATTTGTATTGGGATTGTAAAAAGAAGTTCATAATCTTCTCCCCCATTCATGGCAGGCAGAGAAGGGTCTAACCTAAACATTTCACATGCATCAAAACACTGATTGTGTATCGGAATTTTATCTTCGAAAACCCTACATCCAAGTTTCGAATTCTTACATAAATGTAATAATTCACTTGACAAACCATCAGAAACATCAATCATTGATGTTGGTTTAATGCCAATACTTTTTAAATCTTGTATTATATCTCTACGAGGTTCAGGCTTTAATTGTCGTTCAATTATATATTCATAACCATCTAGCTTTGGTTGTATCTTAGTATCACTTAAAAACAGCTTCTTCTCTCTTTCTAACAACTGTAATCCAAGATATGCTCCTCCTACATCTCCACTAACACAAATCAAATCAGTTTTTGAGGCTCCACTTCTATACACAATATCTTCTTTTTTTGCCTCTCCAATAGCGGTTATATTAATAAATAAGCCTGATAAGGAACTTGTTGTATCACCGCCAATTAAATCAACATCAAACCTATTACATGCTAATTTAATCCCATCATACAACTCTTCAATTGCATTTACCGAAAACTTACTACTTATTGCCAAAGAAACAGTAATATACTTAGGTTTTGAATTCATGGCATATAAATCGCTCAAATTTACTGCTACAGATTTATATCCAAGATGCTTTAATGGAGTATATATTAAATTAAAATGAATTCCCTCAATAAGTAAATCTGTTGTAATAAGATTACACATTTCGCCACATTCATATACTGCGGCATCATCACCAATTGACTTTACTAAATCGTTGTTTATTATTTCTAAATTTGATGTTATATGATCAATTAATCCAAATTCTCCAAGCTCTGAAATTTGTCGTATTTCTTTATTCTTTTTCATTCTTTCATCTTTTATTTGGCAGAATATTTGATAATTTAAAACGCAAAAGTACTAATTACTTATTTGTTTTCGTTATTTTTGTTATAAAATATATCAGCTATGAAAAAGCACTATTACAAAATTTATATAGTATTTATATGCATAATTATATACTCAACAACCAATTTATATGCTCAAAATATTTCTTTTTTTAATGATTATCTTGATAATGTTCAGATTTTTGACAATGGAAATGTCAAACAAATAGAGCATCTGCCCTTTAAAAACTTTCAAGTATCAAATCATGCACTTGCATATGAAGATAATTCAGGGAACTTTAAAATTTATCATAATCATTATCTACATAAAATTAATAATTTCGTAAGTAAGTATCAAATTAGTGATAATTTAATTGGATACAATTTAAACACTCAATTAAAGGTCTTCGATAATGGCACAGATAAGAACTTAAGTCTTAATATGAAAGAGTATTTTGTTGATGATGACATAGTTGTCTGGTATGATGATTTTGAAAAAATGCTTAAAGTATATAGTAATGAAGAAATATATGATTTAGATGATGCCTTAGCGACAGACACAATGCATCCTGTTTTACTTGGAGAAAATACTGTTGCCTTTGTTGACAGTAAAGATTATATGAATATATTTTATGATGGCATTATTGACAAAGTTTGCTATGCAGAACGAATAAAAACTATTGATGCAGGAAGAGATATCGTTGCTTTTGTCGAAGAACCTATTGATAATTTTCAAGTTTTTTATTTTGGAGAATTTATCGAACTTGAAACATTTGAACCCATCTCATACAAGACCGGAGACAGATTTGTAGCATATATTGATGCAAATAATTATTTAAAAGTTTTCTCTAATTATAAAACACAAACGATATCTTTTGACAAACCTGATTTTTACGAAGTTGAAGATGAATTAATGATATTTAGCGTTCAAAACTATTTTAAAGTCTATTATAATGGCAATGTATACACTCTTGAAAGTTATATCCCAAATGAGTACAAAATGAATAATAATGTTTTAGGATATTTCGATCAAATGGGAAACCTAAAATTCTTTGATGGAGAAAAAACAACTACAATATCTTATGAAAGCATTACCGATTTTGATATCCATGGCAATTTAATTAAATATAAATTTGGTGTAAATTCTGAACACATTTATTTTGATGACAAAACTTACAAAAACGACTAAAACAATATTAGATTCTACCTTAATTAAAGATCTTGCGTATAAAATTGGTTTTGACAAGTGTGGTATTTGCTCAACAGAAATATCAGATCAGGATATAAAAAGATATACAAAATGGATAAATGATGGTTTTTTTGCCAAAATGAATTACCTCACAAAATATTTAGATATCCGGAAAAATCCAAAATTGCTTGTTGAAAACGCTAAGAGTATAATTAGTTTATGCCTAAATTACAAACCAAATAATTCAAATACCAATTATTATATTGCAAAATTTGCCAGAGGCTTAGATTATCATTTTATAATGAAATCAAAATTGAGATTATTAGAACTAAAACTAAAAGAACATTATCCAAAAACAAACACACGTGTTTTTACTGATTCTGCACCAATTCTTGAACGCACATTTGCTCGTAATTGCGGACTAGGTTTCATTGGCAAAAATACCTGCCTAATAAATCCTAATTTAGGTTCATATTTTTTTATTGGCGAAATTGTTTGTGATTATTCTTGTGACTATGATCAACCAATAATTGCAGACTGTGGTAATTGTTCTCTTTGTATTTCAGCATGTCCTGTTGGGGCATTATCTATAAATGGTCTTGATGCAAATAAATGTATTTCATATCATACTATTGAGAATCATGATGATATCCCCCCAATAGTATCAAATCACATTACAAATCAAATATTTGGATGTGATATTTGCCAAGACGTCTGTCCATATAATAAAAATACTCCTATTACCAAACATCCCGAATTTAGAGCACTAAATAAAATAACAGAAATAGATTTAAAAAGCCTTGAGAATATGTCAAATTCTCAATTTAAAAAAAAATACTCTGACACATCTCTTTTGCGAGCAGGAAGAAAGAAATTAATTAAAAATATTAATTCTTTATAAAATGTAAAATTATTATATCCCTAAAAACAACTGCTTTATTATCAAATAAAAGAATACCCAAGGTAAAGTGAAAATAAAACTATCAAAGCGATCTAGTATACCTCCATGTCCAGGTAATGTTTTACCAGAATCCTTAATATTTATATTTCTCTTAAAAAGAGATTCAATAAGATCTCCAAACGTACCAAATACAATAACAACAAGAGAAATTATCAACCAATCTATTTTTGTTAATACTGGGAAAAAGAAATTCAATAAATATCCTGCTACTATTGTACATATAGCTCCTCCAATTGTTCCTTCCCAAGATTTCTTTGGAGAAACTCTAATAAACAGTTTATGCTTTCCTAAAGGAACTCCAAAACAATATGCAGTACTATCATAGATCCAAATCAATATAAGAATGCCTAACAAAACACATGGTTGAAAGCCATCAGAACCATATTGATAACTAAACAGATCACCTATTACCAATAAAATCGCCACAATCATTGGAAATACAATATAGCCCAATGCAAAAAAAGACATTGCAATATTACGTATTGGTGAAGTTTTTTTCGAAAATAATTCAATAATAAATAAAAAGAATATAGGAATAGCCACTAAAAAATATATGATAAGCTTAAGGTCTAATAAATTTCCGAAAAACACAGTTACAAGTATTATCATAGCGTTTAACAATGTATACAGAATACTTGTATTTTGATTATCCTTATTTACAATTTTAAGAAATTCTATTATAAGCCAAGAACCAGATAAAAGAATAAATGCTAAAAATGTCCATTTATTAATTAAAATTAATGCTGTAGTAATTCCTACAAATAAAGTTCCTGTAATTGACCTTTTAATAAAATTATTCAAGACTTGTATTATTTTCGAATTCATCACAAATTAATTTTGCTTTTTCAAAATCAATTTGCTTAACATATACCTCAATATCACCAAAATGGTATGATGAATCTTGACGATTTATTACAAACGCCTCTATCTCATTATCTAACAAAACTTGTTTTAACAACTCTGATAGATATTCAGTCCCCGTAGCATAAACTTGTTTTAAATCATTATTATTATAGTCTTCCATTATTTTGCTCCTTTTACACCTCCATTATCACACTCTATATTTTCGTCTTTTGCCTTTTCGCTAGGTCTTTTCCCAAATATTCGTTCTAAATCATCACTAAAGATAACTTCTTTTTCAAGCAAAGTTTGGGCTAATTCTGTTAATCCGTCAACATTATCTTTCAATACTTTTTTAGCTCTAATATACTGTTCTTCAACAATTAATTTAATTTCATTATCAATAAGCTCTGATGTTTTTTCACTATAGGGTTTGGTAAAACCATATTCATTTTGACCTGTTGAATCATAATATGAAATTGTTCCAACTTGCTGACTCATTCCAAAATAGCTAACCATTGCAATAGCTTGTTTAGTTACTTTTTCGAGATCATTTAAAGCTCCTGTTGAAATTTTACCAAAAGTAAGCTCTTCACTTGCTCGCCCCCCCAAAGCAGAACACATTTCGTCAAGGAGTTGTTCTTTTGTAGTAATTGATCGTTCTTCGGGTAAATACCAAGCTGCTCCTAAAGCTCTGCCTCTTGGAATAATTGTTACTTTTAACAATGGGTTTGCATATTCTAATAACCAACTTACAGTAGCATGACCCGCCTCATGAAATGCAATTGTTTTTTTCTCTTTAGCTGATATAATTTTACTCTTACGCTCTAGCCCCCCAATAATACGATCTACAGCATCAAGAAAATCTTGTTTTTCAACACTTTTTTTATTATTCCGTGCTGCGATAAGAGCTGCTTCATTACATACATTAGCAATATCTGCTCCACTAAAACCAGGAGTTTGTTTCGCTAAAAACTCAATTATTACATTATCAGACATTTTAAGAGGTTTAGTATGTACCTTAAATATAGCTTCACGCTCTACAATATCAGGTAATTCAAGATGTATTTGTCGATCAAACCGTCCTGCTCTCATTAAAGCCTTATCTAAAATGTCTGCTCTGTTAGTTGCAGCTAGTAGTATAACCCCACTATTTGTATCAAAACCATCCATCTCAGTAAGTAATTGATTCAATGTATTTTCTCGTTCATCATTTGAGCCCATGTTTGGATTTCTACCTCTAGCACGTCCAATTGCATCAATTTCATCAATAAAAATAATACAAGGAGCTTTAGATTTTGCTTGTTTAAACAAATCTCTAACTCTTGAAGCTCCAACCCCAACAAACATTTCAACAAAATCACTACCACTAAGAGAAAAGAAAGGTACATTTGCTTCTCCAGCAACCGCTTTTGCCAAAAGAGTTTTTCCTGTTCCAGGAGGACCTACCAACAAAGCTCCCTTTGGTATTTTCCCACCAAGTTTTGTGTACTTTGCAGAATTTTTTAGGAAATCGACTATCTCCATAATTTCAACTTTGGCTTCTTCAAGACCAGCAACATCATTAAAATTAACTTTAACTCTCTTTTCTTTATCAAAAACTTGTGCTTTTGATTTGCCAATATTAAATATTTGATTCCCTCCTGAGCCTCCGCCCCCCATCCGTCTAAAAATCAAATACCATAAACCAAACAACAATGCAATTGGCAATACCCAACTAAGAATTTCGCCCATATAATTGTGTTCTGTTTTATATTGAGTCATGATTTTCTCTTCAGAAGGAAAATCTTCTTGAGCTTCTGTAAACTGACGTTCAAATGTTTCAACATCACCAATTGCAAAATTATAATGCGGTCCTTTGTTCACAGAAAAACCTAATGGCCCAGAACTAGAAATATCGTTAAACTTTTCATCAGCAAGTTTATCCGGTTTTATATATACATCTACTCTTTCCTTATTAACTATTATTACCTTTTCGATATCTCCATTAACAAGTAAATCATTTTCAAATCGATCTCTAGTTATTTCCTTAGATCCACCACCAAAGTCAATAAATGTAAAAACTAAAAAAACACCCAAAAGCACAATATATATCCAATATCTATTTTTCCCTCCATCTGGTTTCCCTCCAGACATTCCGGGTTTTTGATTTGGCTTTTTATTATTAAATCCTTTTTTCTCTTCCATTATGTTTATGTTATAGAAATAATAAAACTTTTTACTCTATCTAATGTTTAAAATTATCCTACTTTTCAACTCTAATTATATCAGCATCTGCCCAAAGTCTTTCAAGTTTATAAAACTCTCGTGACTTAGAGTTAAAAATATGAATTACAATATTTGCAAAGTCCAATAACACCCATTCTTTGTTATTTATCCCCTCCTTTTTCCATGGTTTCTCATGAAGGTTGTTTTTAACATCTTTTTCTATATTAGCAGCAATTGCTGCAACCTGTGTTTCCGAATTTGCATGACATATAACAAAAAATTCAGCTACAGCATTATTAATATTTGTCATATCCAAATTTAAAAGATCTTCACCTTTCTTTTCAAGAATTGCATTATTTATTAATTTTAATAATACTTGTGTTTCTTGATTTAACCGTTTATCTGTCATTTATATTATTTTTTACAAACTTACATAAAGTTTTTTATTAACACAATATACAAAACTAACGAAAGTTTATTTATATAATGGTAGTATAATTTCGGTATGTTTTTATTTAAAAT
>CAYUWD010000064.1:0-20063 GCA_964448235.1 uncultured Bacteroidales bacterium
AATTAATGAATAGCGAATGACGAATTATTGTTTAGCTTAATAATTAGCAGACTATCCATACATTGAATTTTGAATTCATCTCGGCTACAAAAAACACTTGATTGATGTGAGTTCGTTGTCACAGGGAGTATACTACTTGCAAGTAAGAGCTGGAGATGAAAAACAGAGTTTTAAAGTTGAGGTGACCCGGTAGTATTTATCAAATCAACGTACCTACTTTTCTTTAATGCGATGCGCGTTGGCCTGACCAAATATCCGGCAGCTCCAGTGGTGAATGCAAAATGATTAGAATTGTGGTGAGCCGACATGTCGTTTAAAAGAAAAGTCTTTCTATTTTTGTTTTTATAAAATATCTTAAATCCACAAGATTCTTTATATAGATAGTTTGACTTTTCTTTTACCAAGGTCACCATACAATTCTATTATTTTGCAGAGGTGGGGAGGCAGGAATTATTTGGTCTTGATCTTTTTGTTACTTTTTCTATCAAGGGAAAAAGTATAATATAAGTTTTCAAACCTTATCCAAACCCTATGAGTAATCAATTAAACGTGATTTTAAATCTTGTTTCTTTTTCATAGTTTTATGTTTTTAGTGTATTGCAATTTACAAATATTTCCATTAAAAGCATAAGTGACAGATAAGCAATATTAATAAATTCTAGAACTACGAATTAATGAATAGCGAATGACGAATTATTGTTTAGCTTAATAATTAGCAGACTATCCATACATTGAATTTTCAAGTCATCTCGGTTACAAAAAACATTTGATTGATGTGAGCATGTTATCACAAGGAGTTTACTATTTACAGATTAGTACAGGAGAAGAAAAGGTGAGTTTTAAGGTAGAGGTGAACCGGTAATCGGAGTTTCTTGTAATCTGTAATCAGTACTTTGCAGTCGCTACCGCATACCGAATACTGATTACTGTTTACCGACCTACTGATTACTGACCTACCGATTACCGATTACTGACCTACCGATTACCGATTACTGACCTACCGATTACCGATCACTGACATTACCGCTTACTGATCACCGATCATCGCCCCACCGATTACTGATAACTGATCACTGACCGACTGATTACTGAAAACCGCCCTACCGATTACCGATTACTGACCTACCGATTACCGATTACCGCCCTACCGATTACCGATTACTGACCTACCGATTACCGATTACTGACCTACCGATTACCGATCACTGACCTACCGACTACTGATTACGAATAAAAATTTTAAAACTCAGTACTATTAATTTATTTTAGAAAAATCACAATTTTCCTTTTCTTTGCAATATGGAATTATTTCATCAAATTCTAGTTATTGTCGTATTGCTATTCACTGTAATATCATTATACAGAGAATGGTTTGGTGTTGCATTTACATTTGCAGTAGGAGTAATTGTTTTTGGTGTTTCAGGATTACTTACACCTAAAGAGATGATAAGTGGTTTTGCTAATGAACAAATAATTGTAATAATTCTCTTGCTGTTATTAGGAGATAGTATTCGTAAAACCGGATTATTTGAAAATGTTTTCAATCATATATTTTCAAAAGCGAAAAGTACAAATGGATTTCTTCTTAGAATGATGCTTTTAGTATCTGGATTTTCTGCATTTTTAAACAATACACCTTTGGTTGCAATCCTAATGCCTTATATTCACACATGGTCGAAGAAAAAGAAAATATCAGCATCTAAACTATTAATCCCTTTGTCTTATGCAGCAATACTTGGTGGTTGTGTTACATTAGTAGGGACATCAACAAATTTAATTGTAAATAGTTTTGTAGTTGATCAGACTATTGTTCCAAACATGCAATCATTGAATATGTTTGACTTTTCGCTTGTAGGTTTACCAATGGTGTTTATTGGTATATTATATATTCTAATAATAGGAAAACGATTATTGCCTAATAGAAGTGATATAATTTCCAACTTTAGTAATATGCATAGGCAATATTTAGTTGAAGCGGAAGTGAAATCTGGTTCAGAATTAAATGGTAAGAGTGTTGCAGAAGCAGGCTTAAGAAATTTGCAGGGTTTATTTTTAGCAGAGATTTATAGAGGAGAAAGAGAGATATTTCCTGTTTCATCATCAACTATATTGTATGAGAATGATATTTTAATATTTGCCGGTGATACAGAAACAATTGCAGATATGGTTACAGAAGAAAACGGTCTTCGCTTAACTCAGCTTGGGATGTTTTCAAAGAAAAGTGAAACAGAAATAAGGGAAATTGTTGTGTCACATAATTCCGGACTAATTGGAAAAACTATTAAAAATATCAAGTTTAGAGGTAAATATGATGCGGCAGTTATTGCTGTTCATCGTAATGGACAAAGGATATCCGGCAAAATCGGAATGATTAAACTAGCAGCCGGTGATGTTCTATTATTGATTACCGGTGCAAACTTCCCCGAGTTAGCAAGAGAAACTATGGATTTTTATCCGATCACTAAAATTCGCGGCGTACGAAAGATACCTTTGTGGAAAAGTGCTTTACTTATAGGGGGCTTATTTTCTGCAATAGTTTTATCTGCACTGAATTTGGTAAGTCTTTTTATATCTCTTTCAGTTCTACTTTTGTTGATAATTGGTCTTGGGATTGTAAAAGTTCGTGATATTCCAAAGAGTTTAGACTACAATCTCGCAGCTATAATTGCATTTTCGTTAGCTTTTGGAATTGCAATGATGAAGTCAGGAGTTGCTGCAATCGTTGCGGACTTTGTTGTAGATATTTCTAAACCATTTGGGACTATTGGTTTGATGTTTGGCTTGTTTGCAATTACAAATTTATTATCAGCTTACATTACAAACAAAGCATCTATTGCCATTATCTTTCCAATAGCATTAACATTAGCTGTTAATTTAAATGTTGAACCATTAGCATTTATATTGTTGGTTACCTTTGCTGCGGCAGCATCTTTCATTACTCCAATAGGTTATCAAACTAACCTAATGGTTTATGGCCCGGGTTCCTATAAGTTTAGTGATTATATGAAAGTTGGATTACCTTTAACTATTTTGTATATGTTTGTAACAGTTTTTATTTTAGCCATTTCTTATAAAATCATTTAATAGATTGATATGATTATAGAGAATATTCAAGCAGCACTTATCGCTTCAGTTCAAGCAGGAGAAGCGATAATGCACATTTATGAAACTGATGATTTTGATGTTGAAATGAAATCAGATAACTCTCCGTTAACAAAAGCAGATAAAGCTGCACATAATATTATTGTAGATGCAATTGAGAAAACTAACATTCCTATACTTAGCGAAGAAAGTGAAGATAAAGACTATAATAAACGAAAAGATTGGAATCAATTTTGGCTTGTAGATCCATTAGATGGGACAAAAGAATTTATCAAACGTAATGGAGAATTTACTGTAAATATTGCTTTAATTGAGGATGGTTACTCAAACCTCGGGATAATATTCGTTCCTGCATGTAGAGAGCTGTATTTTGGAATTAGAGGGCAGTCGGCGTATAAAATTACTTTAGATTCTTTAAATGATATCGATAATCTTTACGATAGACTATTAAGTTCACAGCCAATTGCTGTATCTAAAATGATTACGGAAAATTTAGTAATTGTTGGAAGTCGTTCACATATGAGTGAAGAAACAACAGTCTGGATGAATCAGTTCAAAGAAAAATTTAATACTGAAATTGTGAGCAAAGGCTCTTCACTAAAAATATGTCTGGTAGCAGAAGGTAAAGCTCATTTATACCCTCGCTTTGCCCCAACAATGGAATGGGATACCGCAGCTGGTCATGCAATTGCAATAGCTGCGGGTGCTGAGATAATTGATTGGGAGACAAAGCAAGAGTTAAGATATAACAAAGAAAACTTACTAAATCCTTGGTTTTTAGTAAGACCAAAAGAGCTTAAACTTTAATTCTTATACCCTCGTTGAGTTTGTGTTTGCTTAAGACTGGCTCAACGAGGGTAATGAATAAGTGGAGCCTTCATTTTTATAGCAAACATACTGGGTCTCTGCAAAATTATTTATTATCTTTAAACCTGACCAATTTATTAAACATGAAAAAACCAGAAATCATACTTTTATTTACATTAATAATTGGATTTGCAACCTCCTGCTCAAACCAACAAAGAACAAACGCTACAGAGAATTCTACTACTCAAAAAGAAAAAGATTCTCATGATAGCATATCAACCAGAGAAGATACTATCGAATTAAAGTCCGATACAGTAATAAATTCAAATATCATCCAAAATGAAACAGAATTCAAGGTAAAATATCTTGAGGATTTTGCAAGTTTTAAATCTCATGATGAAGTTGTAGATTATTTTGGAGAAGACCAAGTTTCTCTTGAATCTGAGAATTTTAAAATTGAGAATGGTAAAAAAGTAAGTTACATTTATCCTAACTATGTAAATATGGTCGGTGTTTTTTGGGAAATTAGTGATCAAGGGGACTATGTTTTTAGGTATGTTACAAATTATGAACGAGAAGTGTATGGAAAAATTAGATCAGGAGGCAGTAAATACACTTATAGGTCAGGACTAAGTCTTTATATGAGTTTAGAAGAACTAATAGTGTTAAATGAAAAACCTATAGAATTTTATGATTTTAATTACCCTTCAAAGGATATTTATTACAGTGGGTTAGTAGTTAGGAGTTCTCTTAAAGATGAGTTGAAAGATTATGTTATAATTCTTTCTTACCGACTTGAAGACTTAGACAACTTTCCGGAAGACTATATATTTCTACGACAAGGCAAAAAAGCATGGTCAAATGATGACAATATCGATAAATCAAAAATCTATGTTGGCTTTGTAAGTTATTGCCCTTGCAGATGTGATATGTGCGAATAGGAGTAATTTATTTTACTGAACAAAAAAAACCGGGTTAAGAATAATCAATAAAAAATAATAAGTTTTATATCTAACCAAATAATTATAAAACCATGAAAACTAAAATTATAACATTAGGAATTGTCTTTTGCTCTTTATTGATATTTAGCTGCAATTCTTCAGAACAAAATAATAATAAAGTAAAAGAGCGTTCAGATTCAAAAAACACAGAGATACAAGACACATCCAAAACTAAAATAATTGACAGCACAGAAACCACGCAAAAACTTGAAATAATTGATGAAGATACAATTGAACATGATTATTACAGTATTAATTACATAGAAGATTTTATTAAGTTTAGATCACATGAACAACTTGAGAACTATTTTGGTAAAGATAATGTCGAATTTAGTCTGGCAAACTTTGGACCTGCTTCAAGCGTACCTATTAGCATTATTTACAAAGATTATGAGAACCAAGTTATTATTATCTGGCAAGATGATGAGAATGGAATAATCGGAGCAGGAAAAATTAGTGGAGTAGAAAAATCTGACGATTTTTATAATCTCAAACCGGGAGGTAGTAAATTTACATACAAACACGGATTAAAACCTGGAATGAGCCTGCAAGAACTTGTTGATATTAACCAAGGACCTATTGAGTTTAATGACTTTGCATTTAGTCTTGGGCGACAACATACTGTAGGAATGGTTGAAAATAGTTCACTGAATGGAGATCTTAAGAATTATTATTTTCATTTAACATACAATTTACCCGATTCATTTACTGAATACCCTGAAGATTACTTGTATTTAGAACAATTTAAAACAGCATGGTCAAATGATAATAAAGTAAATATCTCAAAAATATCTGTGAGTTCTATTTCTTATTGTCCATGTAATTGTATATACTGGTAGGGTAGTTTTATTACTAATAACTCTTTTTTAATGCTATTAAAGATTTAAAGTCAACCTGAGATGAAAGCCTTAAAGCAGAAGAAAAGTCAAAATCAATACCTAAGGACTATATGCAAATGCATATATTCTCAATAAAAATGTGAATTTTATACGCAATTGCATATAATTTAATATTTTTTACTACTTTTGTATGCAAATACATATAAAAATGAGCGAATTATCAGACTTTGTAAAAAACAGAAGAAAGCAATTAGGTTTAACCCAGGAAGAGTTTGCAGATAAAGCAGGCGTTGCACTAACGGTTATTAGAAAAATTGAGCAAGGAAAAGAAAACCTTAGTTTGTCAAAGGTTAATCAGGTGCTACAAATGTTTGGTCATGTTTTAGGCCCAATAAACGAAAATTATGAGACAAGGAATAGTTAAATATAACAACATAAAAGCCGGTCTTTTAACAGAAGAAGATAATGGAGAATATCTCTTTGTTTACGATAAAGATTATGTTAAAAACTACCCTGAGCAATTTATCACATTTGATATGCCGGTCAGAGAAATGGCATATAGAAATAATATATTATTTCCATTTTTTGATGGTTTGATACCGGAAGGCTGGCTGTTAAATATTGCTGCAGAAAGCTGGAAAATCAATAAGAATGATCGTATGGGACTTCTTTTGGCATGTTGTAAAAATGCTATCGGCGCAGTTAGTGTTCACCCTGTAAATTCTGATACCAATGAGTAAATGCCTGTATTGTTATAAAGAACTGGAAGAAGGTCAGCTTGATTATCATCCAAAATGCATAAAAGCATTTTTTGGAACAAAACAAGCTCCGGTTTTACCATATCGATTATCAGAGATGGAAAAGCTAGCCAAAGAAGCTGCAGAACAATCTGTTACTGTTCCGGGAGTTCAACCAAAATTATCCCTGGGATGGTTAAAAAAAGAACTTGAAGACGGACATACGGGGCGCTTAACCATTATGGATGCTTTAGAAGGACATTACATTTTGAAACCACAAAATGCCGATTATCCTCAGATGCCGGAAAATGAGCATCTTTCAATGAAACTGGCAGAGCTATTCAAGATAGACATTGTTCCTGTTAACATGATACGTTTAGCATCTGGAGAATTGTGTTTTATCACTAAACGAATTGACCGGAACAATGATGAATCAAAAAATCACATGATTGACTTTTTACAGATTTTTGAGTTATCAGATAAATATAAAGGAACAATGGAAACCCTTGGTAAAACTATTGGCGAATTATCTGTAAACACTTTGTTCGATAAACTTCGTTTCTTTGAGTCAGTAATATTCAATTATATCATTGGCAACAACGATATGCATTTAAAGAATTACTCAATGTTTCTATCAGAAATGGGCTGGATACTTTCCCCTTTTTACGACCTGTTGAATGTAAAAATCATATTGCCGGAAGATAAAGAAGACACTGCTTTGATGCTTGGCGGCAAAAAACAAAACTTTAACAAAGGCTATTTTAACCGATTAGGTGCTATTTTAAAATTAAACGACAAACAGATAAATTCCGTTTATAAAAAAATAAGCAAATGGTTACCTGATGCTATTAAATTAGTTAACAACTCTTTCCTGGCTGAAGAGAGAAAAACAAGCTATAAAAAATTGATGACAGAACGTGTAAAACTATTTATTCAATAAATTAAATCAAACCATTGCATCGCCTATAGGGCTTTGTATGATTTTCAAACCTAAGATATTTGAAAAAATCAATTTTTGTCATGTACTAAAACAAAACAATATTGAACTTGTTTTAACGTTTACGTAATATTATTTTATTTTTGCAAAAAGAAATTTAATGAAGAAGATTACTTCCATATTGCTGATTTTAATTATTGGATCTGTTGTGTTTGCTCAAACAGGAGGTGATAATACATACGAATTCCTGACTTTGCCAAATAGTTCAAGATTAGCTGCTTTAGGAGGAAATAATGTTTCACATTACGATAATGATGTAAATTTTATTCTTAATAATCCCGGTTTGTTAAGAAATGAGATGAATAATAAAGTCAGTTTAAATTATATTAATTATTTATCTGATATAAATTTTGGATATGTTTCTTATGTTAAACACATTGAAGATATTGGAACATTTGCAGGAGGAATACAATATATAAATTATGGGAAATTTATTCATACTGATGAAACCGGACAAATTTTAGGAGACTTTGTGCCGTCAGAATATTCTTTTAATATTGCATACTCAAATGCACTAACAGATAAAATACATTATGGTGCAAATCTTAAAACGATATATTCTTCATTTTATTCATATTTTTCTTCAGGTTTGGCTCTTGATGTTGGTGTGTCATATATTGATACTGCTAAATTATTTTCTGCAGGATTGGTAGTTAAAAATATGGGAATACAATTGAAACCGTATACTGTAGGAAACAGAGAACCACTTCCTTTCGATGTTCAAATTGGTGCTACTAAGAAACTTAAGCATGCTCCTTTTAGATTTTCTATTACAGCACAAGATTTATTAAATTGGAATTTATCTTATACGAGTACTTTTGATAATATTTACCAGTTAGATTCTGTTGATCAAGGAAATTTCTTTAACAAAATAGGAAATGTTGGAGATGAGTTTATAAGGCATTTTATATTAGGTGTAGAAATTGTACCACATCCAAATTTTTATATCGCATTAGGATATAATTACCGAAGAAGAACAGAGCTGGCGATTCATACAAAGCCTAAATTAGTGGGAATGTCAATTGGTTTTGGGTTACATTTATCAAAGTTTAATATTAGTTATGGGATTGCTTCGTATCACTTAGCTGGTAGCTCAAATCACTTTACTCTCGGAATAAATCTGGATGCCTTTTACAAAAACTTTAATTTAGAATTATGATTGCGCTCCAAGTTTTTGTAGCTTTGTAAACTTACTATATATTTTTATTAATCGAATGCCAGAAAAAAAAATCAAAATAGCTGTTGATGGATATTCATCTTGTGGGAAAAGTACTTTAGCAAAGCAACTGGCTGCAAAATTAGGATACTTATACATTGATAGTGGAGCAATGTATCGGGCGGTTACACTTTTTGCTATTCAAAACCGTATTATCAGAAATGATTTTTTTGATAAAAAAGGCTTAATAAATCGATTGGGTGATATTGTTATTGATTTTAAGATTGATAATAATAACAGACATTTAACATATTTAAATAATAAAAATGTAGAAAACGAAATCAGAAAATTGAAAGTGTCATCTTTTGTTAGTCAGATAAGTACAATACGTGAGGTTCGACAGCAAATGGTTGTTTTACAACGGAAATTGAGCGAAAATCATGGTGTTGTAATGGATGGTAGAGATATTGGAACGGTTGTTTTTCCAAAAGCAGACTTAAAATTATTTGTGACTGCTGATGTGGAGATTCGCGCTAAAAGACGTTTTGATGAGTTAAAACTCAAAAATCCGGATATTGATATTGAAAGCGTAAAACAAAATTTAATGCAACGAGATTTTTTAGATAAATCTAGAAGTGAAAGTCCTCTTAGACAAGCCGAAGATGCTATTTTGATCGACAACTCAAATCTTTCAAGAGAAGAACAATTACAGATTGCTTTAGAATATGTTTATCAGATAATTAATGCAAGTTGAAATAGATAAATATGCGGGTTTTTGTTTTGGTGTTACCAGAGCAATAAAAATTGCCGAGGATTTGTGTGCTGAGGAAGGAAATGTATTTTGTCTCGGTCAGATTGTGCATAATGCAAAAGAAGAAGAACGTTTGAAAAATAGAGGTATGGAAACTATAGATCATAGTGAAATAAGTAATTTGTCAAGGCAAAATATGCTTATCCGTGCTCATGGTGAACCACCTAAAACATATAAAATTGCAAAACAAAATAAAGTTAATATTATTGATGCAACATGTCCTGTTGTACTTAATCTACAAAAGAAAATAAAAGAAAAATTTATTGAAAATACAGAAAATCAAATTGTTATTTTTGGTAAAAAAGGACATGCAGAGGTAAACGGACTTGTGGGTCAAACTAACGGAGAAGCAATAGTTATCAGTAGTTTGAAAGAAGCAGATATCTTGGATATTTCTAAACCAATATTTTTGTTTTCTCAAACTACATCAAATTACAAAGAATATTGCAAAATAGAATCATTTTTAAAAGAGAAATCTATTACAATGTTTGGCAATATTGATAATATTACTGTTTTTCAGACAATATGTCCAAGTGTTAAAAATAGACTTCCCAGATTAAAGCAATTTTGTTTAAATCATGATGTTATCATTTTTGTTAGTGATTGTAATTCTAGCAATGGTAATATGCTTTACAAAGTGTGTAAGGATTCTAATTCAAGAAGTTATTTTGTAACTAAGATTGATGATATTGAGAATAAATGGTTTGCAAAACATGAATCTGTTGGCATTAGTGGAGCTACTTCTACACCATTATGGTTAATGGAAGATATAAAATTAGAAATCGAACGAATATAAATAATATAAAAAATTTATCTTTAAGTTTTTATTTGCAAAGACTTTATTTTGGTAAATTAACAAAAATTGAATTTAGGATATGACACAAATTAAAAAAATAGCTGTTTTAACTTCAGGAGGAGATTCTCCTGGAATGAATGCAGCGCTTAGAGCAATTGTTAGAAAAGCGATAAATGAAAATATTAAAGTAATGGGGGTTCTTAGAGGATATGAGGGATTGATAAATAATGATTTTATTCCATTAAGTTCAAAAAGTGTTGGAAATATTATTCAACGAGGAGGAACAATCCTAAAAACTGCACGCAGCGAAAGATTTAGAACTTTGGAGGGAAGGAAAATGGCATACGAGAATCTTTTAAAAAATAAGTGCAATGCATTAGTAGTAATTGGTGGTGATGGAACATTTAAAGGTGCCAGATTACTTAATGAAGAACATAATTTTCCAATTGTTGGTTTACCGGGTACTATTGATAACGATCTATATGGAACAGATATGACAATCGGGTTTGATACTGCATTAAATACGGTTATTGAAGCGGTTGATAAGATAAGAGACACTGCTGCCTCTCACGAAAGAATATTTTTTATTGAAGTAATGGGACGTGATGCCGGTTTTATTGCATTGCGAAGTGGAATAGCTTGTGGAGCCGAAGCTGTTCTTGTTCCCGAAGTACATACCGATTTAAAAGACCTTCATCATAGGTTGAATAATTATATGTCAAAGAAAAAAACGTCTTCTATAATTTTAGTTGCTGAAGGTGATGATGCGGGGGGTGCGTTTGAAATAAAAGAAGAAATGAAAAAGTTCGGTGGAGAGTTTGATATGAAAGTAACTGTTCTTGGACATATTCAGCGTGGAGGGACACCTACTGCATATGACAGATATATTGCTTCGCGCCTTGGTGTAGCTGCTATTGAAGCACTGCTAGACGATCAACGTAGCATTATGGTAGGTATGATAAACCGAAAAGTCGTACATGTGCCTTTTAATCAGACGATTAAGCACCATAAACACTTGGATCAGGAATTATTAAATATTGTTGATGTTCTTAATTCATAATGGTAAATGTCAGTAAATAGATTTGCTGATATCATTGTGCCTGTGCCTCTAAATCAAAATTTTACTTATTTGATTCCGGAGGACTTAGTGAATAATGTAACTATTGGAACCCGGGTCATTGTTAATTTTGGTAAACAAAAATTATATACAGGGATTGTTTACAATATTCATAATAGTATTGTAGTAGATGATGCTAAAGAAATACTTGATACTCCTGATATTAAAACAATTGTGCTTGCCCCACAGCTAAAATTATGGAATTGGATTGCTAAATACTATTGTTGTTCATTAGGAGAAGTTATGAAAGCAGCTCTGCCTTCAAACCTTATTCCCTCAAGTGAATCAGAGTTCTATTATAATTGCGAAAATGATTTTAATGGAAAAATTTCTTTAAGCGAAGACAAAATCATTTCATTTTTGAGAAATGTAAAATGCTCTAATATTACTAAAATTGCTGATGCTACTGGAATAAAATTTCCAATAAAACAACTTCAACAACTTCAACAAAAGAAAATTGTTAGTGTAAATCAACAACTTGAAAAAAAATATACTCCAATTTATAAAAAGCTTGTCCTTTTTTCTAATAGTATGTTGGAAAAGAATTGGAGCGCTTATGAGAGTATAGTTAATAGGGCTGTGAAACAAAAAGAACTGATAGAATATTTGATTAGCGAAACACTAATCTCATCAAATGGAATAATAGAAATTGATTCAAAAGAATTGATGCAGAAATTTAATGCCAGTAAATCCAGTATTGATAGCTTGGAGAAAAAAGGCATAATACAGTATAAAAAAATTGAAATTTCTAGATTTGTATTTGATGATGAAGGTAGGCATAAGTCTCCTATTTTATCAAATGTACAGCAAAATGCATACGAAGAAATTTTAAAAGGATTTTCTGAAAACAAACCTGTCCTTTTACATGGAGTTACATCTAGTGGTAAGACAGAAATTTATATCAAGCTAATTGAAAACGTTATTAAAAATGGAAGACAAGCATTATATATGTTACCTGAAATTGCATTGACTTCCCAAATGATACGCAGATTGAGAAAACATTTTGGAAATAAAATTGGAGTTTATCATAGTAAATATTCACTAAATAATCGCTCAGAAGTATATCAGAGTTTAATAAATCATGAATATGATGTAATTTTGGGAGTTAGATCTTCAATTTTCCTTCCTTTTGATAATTTGGGAATTATTATTGTTGATGAGGAACATGAAAATTCCTATAAACAACAAAATCCGGATCCACGATATAATGCTCGTGATATGGCTATTGTATTGGCAGGGATTCATAAAAGTTCAATTTTGCTTGGTTCAGCAACACCTTCAATAGAATCATATCATAATGCAAAAGTAAATAAGTACTTTTTGGTCGAAATAAACGAACGATTTGGAAAAATCGCTCTTCCTGAAATAAATCTGGTCGATTTGAAAGATGCTTACAGGAGAAAAATAATGAAGTCACATTTTCATCCTGTACTAATTGAGGAAATTGAAAAAGTATTAAATAGTGGAGAACAGGTTGTTTTATTTCAAAACAGAAGAGGATATTCTCCATTTTTAGAATGTAAAAATTGTGGATGGGTTCCTCAATGTGAACACTGTAATGTGAGTTTGACATATCATAAATATGAAAATTCATTAGTTTGTCATTATTGTGGGCACAAACGATATCCTGTTAGTGTTTGTGAATCCTGTGGGAGTAAAAATATTGTTACTAAAGGACTTGGAACAGAGCGTATTGTTGATGAAGTTCAGCAAATATTTCCACAAGCACGTGTTGCACGATTGGATTACGATACAGCATCTTCAAAGAAAAGATTTGAGAAAATTCTTAGAGATTTTGAAAATCAAAAAACAGATATTTTAGTAGGTACACAAATGGTTACTAAAGGACTTGATTTTGATAATTTGAGATTAGTAGGAATATTAAATGCGGATAATATGTTAAATTTTCCTGACTTTAGAGCATTCGAAAGATCATATCAATTATTAGCACAAGTTAGTGGGAGAGCAGGAAGAAGAGATAAACAAGGAAAAGTTATTATTCAAACATATTCTCTAAAACATCCAATATTAAAACAGGTTTTTGACAATGATTATGCTTCAATGTATAAAGATCAAATTACTGAAAGAGCTTTATTTAGATATCCACCTAATTGGAATTTTATTATTATTAAATTAAAAAATAAGGATAAAAATAAATTGTATAATGCGGCAAGATCATTAGTTTTTATATTAAAAAAAGTTCTGCATCAAAGAGTTTTAGGTCCGGAAGAGCCATTAGTGAATCGTATTAGTACATACTATTTGTTAAATGTACATGTAAGATTTGAGAAAAATTTATCCTCTGGTAAAATCAAAGAATTGATTGTAAATAGCTTAAATCAAATTAAGCAAAATCCAGAATTTAGATCTATTCGTTTTGAAATAGATGTAGATCCAATATAAAAACATTATCTTGTAATTTAGTTTTTAGTACATGACAAAAAACAAATGTTTCAAAGTGTTAAATATTTTAAAATCTTATAAAACCCTGTAAGCGATGCGGTGAGCTTGTCGAACTGGGTTTAATATTTGTAACCACGGACATCCCGACAGTTGTCGAGGATATTCGCCGTCCGTGGGCTACAAATAATAATAAAAATATTTCTGGCGTATATCTTTGATATGACTGTTCCGAAAGCTTTCGGAATCGAGGTCTGCAAAGATTATGACAGAAATTTTTGTCATGTACTTAGAATTTAGTTAAATAATCAATGATTTTGTATAAAAACTATTTCTAAGAATTTTTTATCTTTGTAATCTGTTTGAGAACAGAAAAATACCCTATACATAAAAGACAATATAAAATGAAAGACAGTAAAAATATTATTAAACCTGATTATATATTTGAAGTTAGTTGGGAAATTTGTAATAAAGTGGGAGGAATACACACAGTATTATCCACAAAGTCAAAAGTCCTCGCAAAAAATTGCAAGGATCTTGTTTTAATAGGACCCGATTTATGGCGAGATTCTGATGAACATCCTGAATTTGTTGAAGATAGTAATCTTTTTACAGACTGGCATAGAAAAGCAGACTCAGAAGGAATAAGAATTAGAACCGGTTGGTGGAATATTCCTGGTAAACCCAAAGTGTTGTTGGTAGATTTTTCCGATTATATAAATAATAAGGATGACATATTATTTGAATTTTGGGAAGAGTATAAATTAGATTCATTAACAGGACAATGGGATTATATCGAACCAGCTTTGTTTGGATATGCATGTGGAAAAGCTATTGAAAGCTTTGTGCGTTTTAATTATACAATGCAGGATAAGGTTATTGCCCATTTTCATGAATGGATGACAGGAACAGGAATACTATATTTAAAGAAAAACTCTCCTAATATTGCGACAGCATTTACTACTCATGCAACAGCTGTGGGACGAAGTATTGCAGGGAATAGGTTACCTTTATATAAAAATCTTAGAAACTATAATGGAGATTTAGTAGCAAGAGAATTAAATATTGCATCAAAACAGAGTCTTGAAAAAATAAGCGCACACAATGCTGATGTGTTTACAACTGTCAGTGAAATTACGGCAAATGAATGTGCACAATTATTAGAGGAAGAAGTTGATATTGTTACTCCAAATGGATTTGAAAATGATTTCGTTCCTAATATAAATAGCTATAAGAAAAAAAGAAAAATTGCACGAGAAAAATTTATTAATATTGCAGAGAATTTGACGGATTATAAATATGAAAAAGAACCTGTAATAATTGCTACATCAGGAAGATATGAGTTTTACAACAAAGGGTATGACTTGTTTATTGATGCACTTGGAAAATTAAATAAAAAAGATTTAAATGAAGAAGTTCTTGCGTTTATTTTAGTCCCGGCAAATAATTATGGTCCCGTAAGAGCATTATATAACAAATTAAATGGAATTAATGAGGATATCAATATTGAAGATAATATCCTTACTCATAATTTGCATGATGCTGAATATGATCCTGTAATACTAAGAATTAAAGAAAATAATTTATTAAACAGAAAAGAAGATAAGGTTAAAGTTGTATTTGCACCAATTTACTTAAATGGTGATGATGGAATATTTAATTTAAAATATTATGACTTATTACCCGGAGTTGATTTAACCGCTTTCCTATCATATTATGAACCTTGGGGATATACTCCTCTTGAGTCGATTGCCTTTGGAATACCAACTATTACTACTGGTTTGGCTGGTTTTGGAAAATGGATGCAGTCTGTTCTTAATTCAGACGATAGAAGTGTTATTGTAATTGAAAGAGATGAGGATAATACGGAACAAGTATGCATAGCTTTTGTTAAAGCTGTAAAAGATTATCTTGCTTCAACAGAAACAGATATACTTGAGTTAAGAAACAGGGCTTTTGCAGCATCATCCAAAGTTTTATGGACAAATCTTATAAAAGAATATTTTAAAGCATATACAATTGCTCTTGTTAAAGTGAGTTTGAGACAGGATAAAATTGTAAATATGCCAAAAATAAGACCATCGGTTAGTGTATTAAATAAAGAAGTAAAATCTCCTATGTGGAGGAAATTCGAAGTTCATACAACCTTGCCGGATAGATTTAACTGTCTTCCAAAAATGTCTGTAAATCAATGGTGGACATGGAACTATACTGCTAGTCAAATGTTTAAATATATCGACCCGGTTTTGTGGAGAGAAAATTCATATAATCCAATAACTTTTCTAGAAGATATCTCTCTTGACCGTATGCAAGAATTAGAAAAAGATACTTGTTTTATTGAAATGTATGATAAAGCTTGTACCGAATTCTCAAACTATATGGATGCTCAAAATCAAAAAACAGCGCCTAAAATTGCATATTTTAGTATGGAATATGGACTTAATGATAATATTAAGATATTTAGTGGTGGATTGGGTATTCTTGCAGGAGATTATTTAAAAGAAGCTAGTGATACTAATACTGATATTGTTGGAATTGGACTTCTATATCGATATGGTTATTTTAAACAGAAAATTACTATTAATGGAGAGCAACAAGCAGAATATATACCTCAGAATTTTGAAAAAATGTCGATTTTGCCGGTGCGTAATAAGAATGGCGGACAAATCAAAATTATGGTACATATGCCGGGAAGAAATGTGTATGCCAAAATTTGGGAAGTTAAAATAGGAAGAATTTCATTATATTTATTAGATACTGATGTTGAAGAAAATCAGGAACAGGATAAGTATATTACATCACAATTATATGGTGGAGATCTGGAATTCAGATTTAAGCAAGAAATGATACTCGGAATAGGAGGAATTAGAGCATTGCATGAAATGAATATTCATACTGATATTTATCATTGTAATGAGGGGCATGCTGCTTTTATTGGTCTTGAAAGATTACGTATCTTAAGAACAAAACGGAATCTTAAGTTTAAGGAAGCATTAGAAATAATCCGTGCATCTACTTTGTTTACTACACATACCCCCGTACCTGCAGGACACGATAAATTTGACGAAGATATGATGAGGATATATATGCCTCATTATCCTGAAAGGTTAAAGATTTCATGGGATGAAATGATGGAATTGGGTAGATTAAATCCGGGAGATAAATTCTCAATGAGTTTCTTGGCTGCAAATGTGTCTCAGGAAGTTAATGGAGTTTCTCGTTTACATGGAGATGTTAGTAAAAAAATGTTTGCTGATTTGTGGAAAGGGTATTTTGCAGAAGAAAATCATGTAGGGTATGTTACAAATGGTGTACATTATCAAACTTGGACAGCAAAAGAGTGGAAAATACTACATGAAAAATCCTTTGGAAAAGAATATTTAAATGATTTGTCGAATAAAGAATACTGGAAAAAAATTCATGAAGTTGATGATAGTATTATTTGGAATATTAGGAATAAGCAAAGAACAAAATTAATAAATTATGTAAAGAACAAAGTACGTAATAGTTGGATTAGAAGATATGAAGATCCAAAACATATTGTTGATATACTTGAAAATATAAACGAAAATGTACTTACTATTGGATTTGCCAGACGTTTTGCTACATATAAACGAGGCGATTTATTATTGAGAAATCTTGACAGATTGTCCAGAATATTAAATAATACTCAAATGCCTGTTCAGATATTATTTGCAGGAAAAGCTCATCCAAATGATAAGGCTGGTCAAATGCTTATCCAGAAAATAATAGATATTTCTAAAAGACATGCGTTTCTTGGGAAGATATTGTTTGTTGAAGATTATGATATAAGATTGGCTAAAAAGCTTGTGCAAGGAGTAGATATTTGGTTAAATACACCTACACGACCTCAAGAAGCTTCCGGGACAAGTGGAATGAAAGCTGTTATGAACGGAGCCTTGCATTTCTCTGTGCTTGATGGTTGGTGGGTTGAAGGATATCGCAAAAATGCTGGATGGGCTTTGCCTGCTGAGAGAGTTTATGAAAAACAAGAATTCCAAAACGAACTCGATACTCAGACTATTTATCATATGCTCGAAAACGAAATTGTACCTTTGTTTTATAAAAGAGATAGTGATGGAATCCCACACGATTGGATAAAATTTATAAAAAACTCTATTGCAGATATTGCTCCTGAATTTACTACTAAAAGAATGATTGATGATTATAAAGATCGATTTTATAATAAACTATATAAGAGATCTTTAGAAATGAAAAAGAATAATTATGAGTGTGCTATTGAAATTGCAAAATGGAAACAAAATATTCAGAAGGTTTGGGATAAAATCGAAATTATAAGTGTAAAGTTCCCTGACTATGAAAATAATCCAATGAGCCTGAAAGAGTCTTTTATTGGTGAAATAGAAATAGACATTAAACAAATATCCTCGGAAGATATTGGTGTTGAAGTTGTTGTTTCTGATGCTGTGGAAAATAGTTCAACAAGAGTTTATGAAAAATATGTAGCAAAATTATTACGTTCTCAGGGAGGAATTGCAAAATATATTGTTGAAGGATTTCCACATAATCCTGGTTTTTATTCTTATGCAATACGGATATTTGCGAAAAATAAATTATTACCATATCAACACGACTCTGGTTTTGTAATGTGGGGGTAATGTCAGAAAAAAGTGCTAGTATCTTATAGATTTTTATACAAAATTCTGTAAAGAGTCCTACTTTCTGAAATTTAGCTTGTAACTTTATTCATACATACCGGTTTTTAATCTAATGATTTCTTTTTCGGTAAGCAATCGCCATCTACCACGAGGAAGGTTAAGTTTTGTAAGTCCGCCAAAGTAAACTCTATCTAATCGTTTGATGTTGTAACCAAAGTGTTCCAGTATTCTTCTTACAATTCTGTTTCTGCCTGAATGAAGTTCGATTCCTATTTCTATAGGATTATTATTTACGTAACTTATTTTATCAACTTTAATAAAACCATCATCAAGTTCTATTCCTGCTTGTATCTCAACTAAATGTTCAGGGCTAACCTCTGCATCTACAGTAACATGATAGATTTTCTTTTTATTATGGGATGGGTGAGTAAGTTTTTTTGTTAAGTCGCCATCATTTGTAAATAGTAAAAGTCCTGTTGTATTTCTATCAAGGCGTCCTACCGGATAAATTCTTTCATCGCATGCTCCTTTAATAAGATCCATAACAGTTCTTCTACCTTCCGGATCATCAAGTGTTGTAACATAATCTTTAGGTTTATTTAATAAAATATAGACTTTACGTTCAGGATTAATTTTTTGCCCATTAAAAGAAACTTCATCACCAGGCATGACTTTAATTCCCATTTCTGTAACGACTTTTCCATTCATGCTTACAAGACCTGTAGTAATAAATGTGTCAGCTTCTCGACGTGAGCAAATACCTGAATTTGCTATATATTTATTTAAGCGTACACCTTCTTTACTAATCGGTGTTGGCTTTTGATTATTATTTAAATTTCCATGACCGGATTTTTTAGGAGTGTAAGTTCTACCACCTGAATGATTCTTATTTCTTCCAGACTCTTTTCTTTCATTTTTTCCGAAATTGGACTTTCTCTTATTTTTTTCTGAAAATTTTTTCTTTTGCATTGTTTATTATTTTGAAGCAAAGATAGTGAAAAAGTGCCTAGAGTGAGCTAAAGTTTAAAAGTGTCTAACGTTTTCTTGTGAAATACCTCAAAAACAGATGTTAAGTGTAAGACAAAAGTTTAAAGCCTAATAAAGATAAACTAAAATCGTATAGACTTTGCTAAAATAAACTCTGAGTAGATATGTTCTTATCCGGTTGTAATACTTCAAAAAGGTTCTTCGTTACCACTTAATACCTACTAAATATCTTTAGTATAAACATTATCCTTACAATCTTGTAACTCCTCATTAATTCTATTTGCAACAATCACATCACAAGTATTCAAAACCAACAATAAGTTTTTTGCAGAACTTTTTCCTTTTCTGTTGTAGCTCCAAATTAACAAAGTTCCCTTAAATTGTCATTAGTGCTAAGAGCGCAGGCCCTACCCAATTCCCGGCCGCTTTAGAGATATTCACGAGCTCACTTTGTTCGGTTGTGTCAAAACAAAAAAGTTAAATGGTTATCTGTTAATTTTTACCTTAAAACTCAACTTTTCTGTACCAGTACAAACCTGCAAATAATATACACCTTGAGACAACAAATTCACATCAATCAAGCGTTTTTTTGTAACTGAGATAAATTCCAAATTCCACTTATGAATAGTCTGCTAATTATTAAGCTAAACAATAATTCGTCATTCGCTATTCA
>CAYUWD010000065.1:0-20036 GCA_964448235.1 uncultured Bacteroidales bacterium
ATACTGTAATTGTACAAGTTAATGAAGATTTTAAAATTAATCCAAATAATATTATCACACCCGATGGTAATGGTATAAATGATACTTGGGTAATACATAATATTGAAAACTATAGTTTATGTACTGTAAATATTTTTGATAGATATGGAACTCTTGTCTTTTCAAAGAAAGGATATGATAATGATTGGAATGGTGAAAATATGCATGGTGATATTTTACCTGATGGAACTTATTACTATATTTTAAGTTTTGAACAAACTAATATTGTTTATAAAGGAAGTGTTTCTATTTTAAGAAATAAATAATATGAAAAAAATAATAATAATACTTATATTAATTATATATTATATAGTTAGTGATGCTCAGCAAGTTTATCTTACAGATTTTAGTTATTTAAATCCTTATATTAATAATCCTGCAAAAGCAGGTGAAAAGGGAGGTAGATTATTTTTTATTAATCGACAACAATGGAAAAGTATTCCGGGTGCACCAGAAACTTCAATATTGTCTTTTGATACAGAATTAAAAGGTAGAAATGTTGGCATAGGAGCTATTGTCAGCCTTGATAATAATAATTTTATAAATAAAAATTCTATAAGTGTTACATATAAATATAAACTAAAAGTTGGGAATAATCATTATTTATCTTTCGCACTAAGTCCTAGTATTATAAGTACACAAATTGATTTTACAAAAGTAATAACTGAACAAATTGACGATCCTTTATTATTTTCTACTGCTCAAAGTTCTTTAGGATTCAATGCAGATGCAGGTCTAAATTATAAATATAAAGGATTCCAATTTGGTTTTTCTGCATTAAATTTAACAGCTCCTAAGCTAAGTTATTATTCACAAGTTGATAATATTAGTTTTAAATACCAATTAGTCCAATTTTTTTCTGGCAATTTATTATATACATTCTCTTTTTTAGATAATGATTTACAACTTGAGCCATCTATTATTGGTTGGTCAACTATTGGTTTGCCTTTACAAATAGATGGAGGGCTTAATGTTTTTTATAAAGATATTGTGTTTTCACGAATTGGGTACAGACATAATTCAAATATATATATGGCACTTGCATTTAATTTGTATGAAGAGCTTACTGTTGGATGTGGATACGAGTATAGTATAGGGCAGTTATCAGGTTATTCTGGTGGAACATATGAAGTAATTATTGGTTATAAGTTTAACCAAAGAGCTTATGATAAATTTGATAATAGTTATAGTAAAAATAAAAAAGAGGCTAAACGAATTAGAGAGAATATAGAAGTTCAATCTCAAAAATTAGATGAACTTTTGTATAATAATTCTGAATTAGAAGAAAAAATTGAAAAAAATACAAGAGAAATAAATTCAATAAAAGAAGAAATAGATAATTTAAAAAATGATGCAAAACTCAGTGAGGAAGATTTAGAGATATTGAAAAAAATACAAGAGAAACATGATTCTCAAGATAACTACGAATACGGTACTGAGAACTTAAATAGTTCAATGCAAGAAGATAACAATAACAATATTTTGCATTATAATAATGATACCACAAATTATGACATAATTAAAGATAATATAAATTGTCATTTAATTGTTGGAGCATATCGCAATATAGAGAATGCGAAAATTGGACAAAAAATCTTACTTAGAGAGATTAATCTTAAAACAACAATAATACAAGATGCTGCAAAATATTTTTACTTTATTAGCTCAGGTACATTTGATAATCAATCAGATATATTAGATGAAAAACAGCGGTTACATCAATTAAATATCGAAAATTATATCATTGGTTTTCCTTGGGTATATTATATTAATGATTAGTTTCTTACTTCACCCTAAAATCATTCATTAAGTTCTCACTACGTGAGGTTGGTTGCTGTTTCCCACCGCTTAGACGTTTTACACCATCAAAGATATATGTGCGAAGTTCAGATACTGTAATTTCTTTATCATCATTTTCATCTGCACGACTTTTTGAAACAGCTTCGATGAGGCAGTATGTAAAAATACCATTTTCGATATCTTCATTTTCAAGTGCATAACCACCACCTGATGCAGCAGAAATTACCACAGTTCCTGTTCCTTTTTTAAGATCAGCGAATAAGAGTTTCATTAGTTCAAATGAGTTTTGAAGTCCTGTTTTTGGAGTTCCTGTTGCTTTTGTGCTAAACATTGTTACCCCACGAGTATCATCACCATCTGTAACTGTGTTTACTGCAAAATCATCATCCTTGTCAACTTCGCCTGAATGGCAAGCATCCATTAGTAAAAGCTTATTACGAGCAGGAATTCCGTCGAGCAGACCTTCTATTTCGTCATATTTAAGTCCATGCATAGACGGATTTGTAAAATTTATATCTGCAGTAGCAAAATAGAAATCAAGATTGTCGTCAAGTAAGCCGTGTCCTGCAATATGTACATAAACGTAGTCGTCAACATCTGTGTTCATTAATTTGTCTTTTACTGCGAGAACATTTTTCCGTGTACAACTTGCATTGTAAAATGTGTCAACATAAATATGATTGAAATTTTTACTATTGTTTTCTGTAAAGAGTTTGATAAAACCTTCGCCATCGTTAATGGTGTATCGTAGATTATACTGTGAATCCTCATATTCTGCAACAGCAAGAGAAATAAGGTAAAGGTCAGGTTTTGTATTATCAGAACTTTCGTAATGGATAGAAAGTTCTTCTTTTAATGATTCTATGCCTTTTTCATTTAAACATGAAATGTATATTGTATTGTCTCCTTTCGAAAGAGGAATATCAATTTTTTTACTGATGTTGCTGGAATTATCATTTTTAAGTGACATTCCTTTTGTCCCAAATAAAGGAACATCATTAACATAAATGTTAACCCTGTCTAGATCATAATTTTTATCAGACATAGATAGGTCAACAGAGATATTTTGTGTAGTTGTTTTTAAAGGAATTTCATTTAGATTATTAATTTTTAATTCAGGCAAATTGATTTTACCTTCCAGCATTTCTTCGGTAAATCCCAGTTTTGAAATCCTTTTTAGATATGCTTTGTGATAGAGGTCAACCATATCTTGTTCAAAATATCCAAATGATTCCAGTACATAATCCGGGCGGTTATATTTAATGTCGAATTGTTCAGCAGGGAAAACTTTTCCTTCAAAGTTAAATCCTAGACCTGTTAAAGCATCTCCTGTAGCCATATAGTAATTGTCTGGTGTAATAAAAATGAGTTTTCCCATATCAACGATATAGACACTAAGCAATTTTTCTCCTGTTTCAAGATTCCAGATATTCATTGAAGCATCTTCGGCAGAACTTACAAGGTAATTTTTCCCGGAAATTATCTCAAAATCATTGATATAACCTCTGTGACCTTTATAATTGATTGTTTTTCCACTAGTTTTACGTTCTATTTCAAAACCACGACATGTATATGTGTCATTTGTGTTTGGATCTGTTTTTATTAGATATTCCGATTCAGAGGATTTGTCATAAACAGTCTGAACAATAAGATGATTTTTAGGAGCATTTGTTTTAAATACAGAGTTGGTGTTAACGCCATCTTTTTCATTATACCCGGTTATTGTTGTGTTAAATCTTATTGCTTGATTTTCTTGTTCGCCAAAACCATAAAACTGTTTGTCTTCATCGAAATATAGTTGTTTAAAAATATGTTCGTTATTTTTTGACATAAGACCAATTTCCGGCTTCTTTTCTTTACGTTCTTCTTTTGATCCGGTAATATTAAGGTTTGATATTGATGAAACTTTAAGAACAGGATTTGTTAATCCCCATTTACCACCTGAGTATGCGATTGTTTTACCATCGTCACTAATTGCTACAGCATATACATTCTCATCAAACCATAGCTTATCGGAGTCTTCGTTAGTAACTTTTTCTTGAATACTCTTAATATTAAATGTTTGTTTTACTTTTGATGCCTGAGGATGTAGTCTAAAATATTGTAATACTTTTTTGTTTTCAAAATCGACAATAGCTGCTTTATTGTCACTTCCGGCAGTTCCAATTACTGCTGAATTTGGAGAAAAACAAATATCATTTACTGATCCATTATGACTGTTAACTCCTTGAACAGAAACCTTGTCTTCTTCAAACTTTAGTTGATAAACAAATCCCAATTCGTCACCAAAAACCAAAATACTATCTTCAGGATGTGATTCAATTGCTGATATATTGAAGCTTCTTGGGATTACTCTTTTTTCGAATTTGAATTCTGGAAGCCGCCAGATAGAAATTGACCTGTCACTTGATGCGATTGCGACAAATTGTCCATCCGCAGAGAAATCTATATCATTGATACTGAGAAAATGTGTTTTATCAAAATTTTTAAGTTTCAAATTTTCATTACAAAAATACACACAACCTCTTTCGTCTCCTGCAACAATATATTTATTGTCAACAGAATTTGATGCAAATGTAAAATGAGTATATGCATCACGATTAAATAAGGATTTATGTCCTTTTCGTAATACTGCACCATTAATTTTAAGCCCGTTACCAATAGATTTTCGCTTTAATTTACCATTTGATTTTGTTAGTTCAAGAGAGTTCATATCAAATCTGTATGTTTGATTATTTGTTGCAAGCTTAAGACTTTTCTCACTTTCAAAATTCATCGCTTGAACAATATAATCCCCGGGAATTTTTATGCGATAAAACATTTTCCCTGAAATCAAATCATTAATAACTAATTCATTATTAATGTCAATACTTGCTATGTATCTGCTAGTTGGATCCCATTCTACAAATAGAATGCTTCCTGAATGCCCTGCCTGAACAACAGGAACAATATCCTGTGCAATTGCACTGCCGAAAATACTTATTAAAAATATACTTATTAGAAATATCTTTTTCATCATTGTTGATTTTTATTGCTTATAATATTGTAAAACTCTTGTATCGTCTTCTTTGCCAAATGGAATAAGGTATGTTGCTCCTATACCACCATAACCACGAATTTTTGGTTCCTGACTATCAGTTGTTAATGGAGAGGTTGTATAGAAAATATTTGTAACTAGAAATTTAGTAATATATATATCAAATCCAATGCGAGGATTAACATGAAAACCTAATTCAGCCATATTAGAATAAATTGTATTGGGTTTAAAAACCCTCTCATCTTCATTTAAATCTGCTTTATCTTTTGTAGTAAGATTAATATCGTTTGATATTGGTAATCTAAAATCAACACCAAATCCTAATGCAAAATGAATTGATTTGGTATAAAAGTGATATTTATACATTACTCCTAACTGGGGAATAACCATAAATGATGATAATTTGAGACTATCGCTGTCTGCGCCAAAAATTGGGATGTTGGGATCAAGATCTAATTCATAAGTAGAAGTAAGTAAATCCAATCCTGGGGTAATAACAAAACGAGAACGATTGTAGCCAAAATCAAAAGGAAAGCCTAACCCGATGCATCCTCCACTGGCTTCATGAGCAGTTGCTGTATAGTCGTTTCCACCATAGTTAATAGTAAAGTCATCACCTTTTGATAATATACCGTATGCAAAAGAAGCAGTATATCCTCGTATTATTTGTTGCGAAAAACTTGTTATTGAAACAAATAAAAATAAAACTAAAATAATATTTTTCATAATCTAATTCAGATAAAATTGTTTTATGTGTAATTATTGCATACAAAATGCAACATTAATATCACAAAAGTAACACTTATTGAAATATAATCCTTTTAAATGCAATAATTTTTTTATAAGTAAAATTAATATATAGTTAGATTAAGAAATTAGTATTATAAAAAAGAGAGTCTAATATTACTTAAATATTAGACTCTCTGAAATTTTATTATTAGAATTATTCAATAATGAATTTTGAATAATAAGTATTTTTATCAGTACTTATTTGCACGATATATATTCCGTGAACAAATGAACTGGTATTAATGATTAATTTATTATTTGATAGATTATTGTTTGGGTTTTCATAAATTAATTGACCTGAGACATTAAATATTTTTAAATTAGAAATATTTTGATTCTCTTGGAAAACAATATTAATTAAATCGTTAGCAGGATTTGGGTATATTGATAAAGGTATATTTTCGTTAAATGTATTATCAAAATTAGTATTGGTTGGATTCCATTTCCACATTCCACCATTGCTTGCATCTGTGTTAAACCAACCAGACCAACCTGTTTGAGCATCAATAAAACGAATGCAAAGATGTTGTTCTGAGTCTATTGTTGTCCAATTTTCGCCAGCATCTGTGCTATATGAAGAGCCTGATGCATCTTGTGCTGCACCTGTAGTAAAAATTGTATTAGATCCAGGTATCCAACATACGCTATGAGTGAAGACAATGCCATTTGTACTTAATTGTGACCAGTTTTGTCCGCCATTACTAGTTCTGTAAACATTACCCTCATTATTTACAATTATGCCGTTTGAAGCGTCTTTAAAAGAAAAGCTTCCATCCTGAAAATCAGATAATGGAGTGTCAAAGACTTCGAAGTGATATCCTTTATCAGAAGAGTGATATATTCTTCCTTTATTTGTTGCGAAATAAATATTATTTTCGGCATTGTCATAACTGTTAGTATAACCATATTCTCCACTTAGAGGATCGGGGATGTTTGCTCCTGGAACAGCAGTCCATGTAGTTCCGCCATTAGTTGTTGTATAAAGTTCGAATTCGTTATTGATTGGGTCGCCTTGACAAAAGCCATTATTTGCATCCCAAAAATAAACAACATTAGTAAATGATGATGCATTATCATAGGAGGCAGAGTTTTGTCTTGTCCATGTAGTTCCTCCATTAGTTGTTTTCCAGATTCCTCCTGTTTGACCTGTTCCATTAGGATATGCAGCTACCCATGCTGTTGTAGAACTGTAGGCATGAATCATTCCAATACCTAAATCAGTATCACCTAAATTAATTGTTCCTGCAGTCCATGTATCTCCTCCATTACTTGTTTTTGTAAATTCTTGAATATTTGTTACTGAACCTGTTCCGTCATAGGCAGTAGCCCAAACAGTATTTTCGTCAGCGATAGAGATATTAAAAATACCTCGTGAAGCAGTAGAGAAGCCGGAAGCTTGTTGGATCCACTCTCCATAATCTTCTGCATTTATTGTAATATAATCGGTTTTTGTTTCAGTATCACTATTTGTTCCGTCAGAAATTGTAAGAGATACAGTATATGTGCCAGTAGTATTATAAATATGTGTTGGGTTTTCTTCTGAGCTAGTTGAGGAGCCATCACCAAAATTCCATTCCCATGAATTATATGTTCCAACTGAATTGTCTGTGAAATTGACCGAATTTCCAACACTAACATTTGTACTTGATGCATAAAAGTCAGCATTGATTGCTGTTGTGCCACTAGTTGTGTTGATTTCTATATCATCAATCCAAAGCATAAACATACCAGTTGTAGGGTGATGGATTGCAATATAAATACTTTGACCGTCATATGAAGATAAATCGTAAGAGTGTTGTGTCCATGTTGATGGAGCTTCGATAGGACTACCACCTGAGATGACTGTAAAATCGCTTGTAGAATTTCCTGAAGTAGAAACTAATACTTCGTATGTATCATTTCCCCATGTTCCGGGTTTTGGACTTAAAGCCCAAAGACTAATTGAAGAATTTGTGCCAAGTTGAATGTGTTCTGATATTAGCCAGTCATCACTTGTACTACCATTACTGGGACAAATAGCCATGCCAACTCGTTGTCCACCATGAGGTGAGGCAAGTGTAAATCCAGCATCACTTGGATTAAAAGCTATATAAGACATTAAATCTGATTCTCCTGGAAATTCACAATCGTTGCTACCATATGTGTTAAGAAGGTCACCATCTATTGTAGACCAAGGGAAAAAATCATTAGAATAATCTGTGCAATTTTCAAAGTCTAATGAAAAACCAGCATCTGCAGGAACAACTTTAATATATTCTGTTTTTGTTTGTGTGTCAGTATCTGAACCATCACCAACAGTAAGACTTACGTCATATGTGCCACTAGTATTATAATAATGTACAGGATTTGGTGTTGTTGAGCTTCCTCCATCTCCAAAATTCCAATTCCATGATGTTGGATCTCCATATGAAGCATCAGTAAAGTTTACCGAGCTTCCTTCATAAATTAATGTAGGTGTCCCGGAAAAAACTGCAGTCAGTCCATAATTGGGATGAATTTTAAAAACCGCTTGATGGTTATATGAAAAATCTCCGTTACCACCTCCAGTTCCTGTTCCACCAGGGATTAATTCATCTATTGTGTTATAGCTATTATAATAACCACTCCAGCCCCAATTAAAATGAAATTCATCAGTGTTCTGAAGACCGTCGCAAACAAAAGCATGTCCTGAAGCACCTTCTTCATCTGTCCCGGAATAAAAAATAGGTAAATTATTGTTTAAGTCTGTGTACATTCTGTCTTTCCATGCTGTTTCTGTATAGTTTTCACGATATGCATACATTGCCTCAGAGTCATAGCTAAAGAAATTTACAAAACTTTCTTTTACATAACCATAAACATATGCTCCTGAACCACTTGTGCTGTAGCTCATGTCAACTGATACGCCACAGTGATACATAATTTCAGCAACTTCTGTGTTTGATGATGTTACAGAGCCTGGCATGCTATTCCATACATATGTTGCATTACCAAAATTTGCAGTTTGTGTACCATAATTACTATCAGTATATGTGTGGCTTCCTGTACCGTGTTCCGGATATTTATGAAAACGCATTATTTGTGCCATAGCAGTGGCTACACAACCGGTTACTGCATGCCCGCAACTACCACTTGCATCTGTCGGACATTGTGCATTATAATAACAGCCTTGATCCCAGGCAATCCCATCTATATCTAATAATGGACTAACATCTTGAATGTCTTTAGAGTTTGTAAATACATTATTCGCATAATTTCTCCACTCATCTTTTATATTTATATCTGCTTGTAGCTCTTCTTTAATTACTGTTTCAATTTGTGTGGAGTAAGAATTTAACAAATATTTATATGCCGGAGGTAAATTCGGATCATTTTCTATAAAAGTACCTTTAAAAGCATAACTTAATACTGGTTTAATGTTGTCATCAGCAGATATTATCATATATCCACCTGTCGAAAAATTAAATATATAATACACTAAAGTATTATTTGATTTTACTTCTATTGTTTCGATAATTTTACCGGTTGTTCTAAAGCCAGACCAATAATTATAGTAATTTTCAGCAACTTTCTTTGCTATAATTGGTGAAACTTCTGTTGCAAATAAGATGTTGGAGAAAAACAGAATTATTAAGCCTGATAATAGAATAGTTTTTTTCATAATGTATGATTAAAATAAATATTATTACAATAATATACAAAGTTAATTAATTTGATGTATATATTCATTTAATATTAAAAGGGAATTAAAAAACTTATATTCAATGTAATTTTATTAAACGATTTTTATTTAATTTGTATATTAAAAGGTAGAAATTTAAAAATTTTAAATATGAAAAAGATTTTTGTAAGTATTATTGTATTGGGACTAGCAAACCTATTATCTGCTCAGGGTTTATCTTTTGGTCCTCAAATAGGTTTTAGTAGAGTTAGTTTTATTGAAAAAAATGATTTTACTGGAAGAATAGACCAGAACTTTAAATTAGGATGGCAAATTGGTGCTGCAGCTGAATTTGAAATTATGAGTTTTGTATACCTTGGAGCAAACATAAGTTTCTTTCAAAAAGGTAATAGAATAAATTATGATGATGGAGCTGTAAGTAAACTTAAACTTGGATATCTTGATGTCCCAATATATGTTGGCTACAAAATGCCATTGGGTAATATTAGTGTTTTTGGTAATATTGGACCTTATACTAGTGTAGCAATGGTCGGAAAGTCAGAATATGAAAGCGAATTTATGGATGAAACTCACGAAGTTGAAATTGGTGGTGAATTTGGATATAAGAGATTTGATTCTGGAGTAGCTTTTGGTGGTGGTGTTGAATTTAAACAATACCAAATTAAGGCAAATTATTCTCTTGGTTTTGTTGATATTGTTCCATCAGAGACTTTTTCTGCAAAAAACTCAGTTTTTAACATTACTGCAACATATTTTATTGGTAGAGATTTTTAGAAATGCAAAAAATAATAATTACCGGTGGAACAGGATATATTGGCTCACATACAGTTGTTGAATTTCAAAATGCAGGATTTGATGTTGTTGTAATTGATAATTTGTCAAATTCCAATATTGAAGTCTTGGATGGGATTCAAGATATAAACGGGAAAAGACCAGTGTTTCATAAGATTGATGTTGCTGACAATGTTGAACTTGCAAAAGTTTTTGCTGAGCATAGAGATGCTATTGGAGTAGTTCATTTTGCTGCGTATAAAGCTGTTGGAGAATCGGTGAAGAAACCTTTGCTTTATTATCATAATAATGTGCAGGGTCTTGTTAATGTTCTTGATAAAATGCAAGAAAATAATATCCCAAATCTTGTGTTTTCTTCAAGTTGTACTGTCTATGGACAACCGGAAAAATTGCCTGTGACAGAAGAGTCTCCAATTGTAAAACCTGAATCTCCTTATGGTAACACAAAAAAGATAAATGAGGAAATTATAGTTGACACTCTTAATTCTACACGGAAGCTAAAAGCTATTTCTCTGAGATATTTCAATCCGATAGGTGCCCATGAATCAGCAAAAATTGGTGAATTACCACTTGGTGTTCCTGATAATCTATTACCATATATTACTCAAACTGCAATAGGTTTGCGTAAAGAGCTTAGCGTTTTTGGTAATGATTATAACACTCCTGATGGTACAGCTATTCGTGATTATATTTATGTTTGTGACCTTGCAAAAGCACATGTTGCTGCAATTAAAAGAATAGAGTCGTCAGGTAAACAATATGAATATTTTAATATTGGTACTGGAACAGGTGTTAGCGTGATGGAAATTATAAAAGCTTTTGAAAGGAGTACCGGACAAAAATTAAAATATAAAATTGTTGACAGACGAACCGGTGATATTGAACAGGTTTGGGCAGACACCACAAAAGCAAATACTGTTCTCGGTTGGAAAGCCGAAAAAACTCTTGACGAAACCGTAAAGTCTGCCTGGGAATGGGAGAAGAGGGTTAGAAGTACTTAAAATACTAGAATTTTAAAGTACTTAAAGTATTTAGAGTTATTAGAATTTGTATCTTTGAAAAAATAAAATAAAATATGGACAAAACAATTATGTATTTTTACCACGTTTCCTGGTGGTATGATTGCATCTGTTGTTTTTAAGGTTGATTCCTGCGGCTGTTTCGAGGAAGAAGGCTGTAACGATTATTGTTTGGATTCATACTCCGAGCAGTTTGTTTATATGGCTGAAGCAAGTATTTATCCAAATCCTGCAAACAATAAAATTACTGTAAGTTTTGATTATAGTGGTGGGTAAACGGAGTTTGAATATAAAATTTATAGCTTAGATGGAAAGGTTCTAGCCTATGGTACCACGCGACAGCGCTTCGACTCCGCTCAGCAACCGTCGCGCGGTAACGTTGATATTACAACCGGAGCGGTCGGAGAAACTGAAATAGATATTTGCGATTTAACCTCTGGTTACTATATGATTCAGTTTTGGGGTGGAGGAAAGATATTTACTGGAAGGTTTGTTAAAGAGTAAGCTTTTTAATAGACTGTCGGTGTGTCTTTAAGTCACGCCGACATTATTAAAAGGGCATTAATTAACTTTATAACTTAAGCTTAAGTTTTAAGTTCAATTAGTAAGTTTGTAATTTGAATTTTGTCAATTGATTTTTCTATCTTTACGCCAAATAAAGATTATATTATGAATAAAACGATTTTCATTACAGGAGGAGCAGGATTTATAGGTTCACATGTTGTACGTCTTTTTGTTACAAAATACCCGAATTACAAAATTGTAAATATTGACAAGCTTACTTACGCGGGTAATCTGGAGAACCTTAAAGATATTGATCAAAAGCCAAATTATTTCTTTGAAAAAGCAGATATTGTTGATGCTAATAGAATAAATGATTTATTTGACCAGTATAAACCTGATGGAGTAATTCACCTTGCTGCGGAATCTCATGTAGATCGAAGTATTTCCAATCCAACAGAATTTATTTATACCAATATTGTAGGTACAGTAAACCTGCTTAATGCTGCACGAACTATCTGGAAAGATAATGCTGAAGGAAAACGTTTTTATCATATTTCAACGGATGAGGTTTATGGTTCATTAGGAGATGAAGGCCTGTTTACTGAAGAAACTCCTTATGATCCACGCTCACCATATTCTGCTGCAAAAGCAAGTTCCGATCATTTGGTAAGAGCATATAACCATACTTTTAAACTGCCTGCAGTTATATCAAACTGCTCAAATAATTATGGGCCAAATCATTTCCCCGAGAAGCTTATTCCTCTTGCAATAAACAATATAAAAAATATGAAACCGATTCCAATATATGGGAAAGGTGAGAATGTTCGTGATTGGCTTTATGTTGTTGATCACGCAAGAGCAATTGATATGATTTTCCATACAGGACGTGATGGCGAAACCTATAATATTGGTGGAAATAACGAATGGACAAATATAGATCTGATTCGTAAATTATGCGAAGTGATGGATCGTAAATTAAATAGAGAACCCGGAACTTCTGCATCATTAATTACATTTGTTAAAGACCGTGCCGGACATGATATGCGTTACGCTATTGACTCAAGTAAACTAATGAATGAGTTGGGTTGGGTGCCATCATTACAATTCGAAGAAGGTATCGAAAAAACAGTAGATTGGTATCTTGCAAACGAAGAATGGCTTAATAACGTCGTTTCAGGAGATTACCAAAAGTATTATGACGATATGTATGATAAGAGATAAGGGGGGCAAGAAAGTCTATTTTTAATAAGAGTTTGTGAAAATGGAAACTGAACATACACATATTGAATATAAAAGCCTAAGAAAAGCGATTGGGAGAAAAGCTAATATTAAGGAGTTGGCTGAAACGTGTGTATGCTTAGCAAATTCTCAAGGTGGTATTTTATTTATAGGAGTCGAAGATGGGGAGAGGTTACCTCCTGAAAATCAAAAAGTCACACAAAAAATAGTTAATGATATACTATCGAGAATTCGTTCATTAACAGATAGTGTCGGTTTGGGTGATGCTATATTAGAAACTCACGATAATGGTGGGCAATTTTTTCATTTTAAAGTATTTCAAACCAGTCGTACTATTGCAACAACTTCTAGTGGAAAAAATTTTAATGCGTATACAGGATAAATGCTTTCCAATTTCTGGCGAAGATGTAACACGACTAGCTGCTGAGAAAAATGCTTTCCAATGGGAATTAGTTGAGCATAAATCCTTTAAGATTAATCAGATTCCAGATGAGAATATTATTTCATTTGTAAATGATATTAGAAATTCAGATCGAGTAAAAGAAAGCGTAAAACACAAAGATGATATTGAGATTATTGAGCATTATAATCTTTGTATCAATGGATATTTAACTAATCTTGGTGCTCTTTGGCTAGGGACAGAACAAATGCGAAGTAGGATTTCCTATCCAATTACCATTCAATATCTTGTTTATGATGAATATGGTGAGAAAATAAAAAAAGAAAATTGGAATGATTACATATTAAATCCAAAAGAATTAATAATTGACGTAGAAGAAAAAGCAGGAGAATTGAAATATTTTTATGAATTTCCACAAGGGCTTTTCAGAAAAAGAATAAGACAATATGCTCCTGAAATAATACGTGAATTATTAGTAAATGCCATAGCACACAAAAAATATACAATTTCAGGTGATATCTTTATTGAAGTATACCCTAACAGATTAGAAATAACTAATCCTGGAAACTTGCCAATAGGTATAACTGAGAATAATATATTACATAGTCGGCATCGACGCAATCCTCATTTAATTAGAATTTTTCATGACCTTAATCTAATGGAAAGCGAAGGCTCTGGATATGACTTGATTTATGAGTTAGATAGTAAAGATAATAAACCATTTCCAATTGTAAAAACAGGATTTGATTTTACAAAAGTTATTCAAAGTTCTGAGATATTGAACGAAGAAGTTGTTTTTCTATTAGAGTATATTGCCCAACATTATCAATTGTCGCAAAAACAATTTATCGCACTTGGTGTAATTGCAAGGGAGAAAAAGATTCTTGGTACGGAATTGGTAAAGCATTTGCAAATACAGGACGACGACAGAATCCGTTCTTATGTGTCAAAATTAGAAGAACAAAATATTTTAATATCACGTGGTGTAAAAAAAGGTAAACAATATTTAATAAATCCTCAATTAATTAAGTCTTCAAAATTAAAGATTAAGCCAAGTTTAAAGACCATTGAACCTTATCGTTTGATAGCTTTAATAGAGAGTGATTTACAAACCTATTCTGGAAGTTCAATTAGAGAAATACATAATCGGATTCCTGACGTAGATTATAAGGATTTACAAAGAACTATTTATAAAATGGTTAAAGAAGGTATTTTATTTCACTCACCTGATAAAACTTATAGAAAATATTGGTTGGCATAAAAAAAAAGAAATGAAAAAGAAAACTTAAAAAGAGAAAATTTAAACGCATGAATGGCAGGTATTTAAGATGAGGTAACTCTTTTTTGTTTCCTAAAAAGAAAAAAAGTTAAAGGATAGATTTCAATCGAAATCTTTACAAGCCTTAGCTTTTTGTCTTTTCCTCTATCCTAATAATAAAATCACTTAGTACATTCATAAAATTCACAAATGCTTCGTATGGAGAATCGTATGGGTTAAAATATTTGTGGACATCTCCGTCTGAGAACCATTTTGTACACATATAGTAGAAATGGTCACTGGTTTGTAAGTATAGCCAGTCTTTCCAAATTTGCTCATCGTCAATCTCTTTAATTTTATCATAGAGAGCATAAAGCTTATCAAAAGCTTCGTCCTGAAGTTCGTTACCCAACCATGCTGTGAGGTCACGTTCTTCATCAGCCCATGATATTGGATGAGGCACATGAATTGCTCCAACCGGATCAACATTATTAACTATATCCGATGGTGTTGAGAATGTAAAGTTTGAGTGCTTAAAAACTGCGTTTGGAAGAGCTCTTAAGAAATCGAAAATTCCTGTTTCTGCCCACTGGTGCTCACCAAAAGTTTCATAATCCATAAAAAGATTGACAATCTCTTCTTTTGGATCAAGAGCATTTAACCATGATACAAATTTTTCTGTTGTTAAAGGAAACTCTTCCCAATCTCTGTTTGAGAACCTAAAAGCTATATCGTCAGAAAGTTTAAAGTTTTTAAGCAATACCTTTAGTTTTGGATTGATAGCATTATTGTATAAATAATTTGGGCTTTTCCATCCGAGAACATGTTTAGCACCTTCTGTAATCATTCCTTTATAACCCATATCGGCAATATATTCGCCAATCCAATCGGCATAAATAAGCTCAGTATTACGGAAAACCTGAGGCTCTACACCAAAAACTTCTTTTACTTTCTTTTTATGAAGTAAAACCTGGCGTTCAAACTCTTCTCTGCTTTTTAGAGCAGCCAAAGAGTGGGAGTAGGTTTCAGATAGTATCTCAACACTGCCTGTGTTAACAAGCTTTTTAAAGCTTTCGAGTACATCAGGAGCATACATTTCAAACTGATCGATTGCAACACCTGAAATGGAATAAGCAATTTTTACTTTATCGCCATATTCATTTATCAGGTCTAAAAATGTTTGATTTGTCGGCAAATAGCATTTCTCTGCAACCTTGCGCATAATCGATTTATTATCGAATTCGCTAAAGTAATGATGGTCGTTACCGATATCAAAAAACTTATACCTTTTTAATCTAAATGGTTGGTGTACCTGGAAATAAAAACATATTGTACGCATAAATTATAAATTTATTTGAAATCTCAATAGTCAAATTCCAATATCCAATTTGGCTATTATTGTTTCTATTATTGTTTTACTTTTTTAATAATCGCTGAAAATATTTTTGTTAATTCTTTTGCTTCTTGTAACAATCTGTGAGCTTCTTTTTCGTACTCATTATCATTGGTTTCTTTTATTAGTCTCAGAAAAAATGCACTTTCTTTTGCTTCTTTTCGACAAATTTTTAACCTCATTAAGAAATCTTTTTCACCAAGATTTTCATTAGCTTCAATATAATTTGCGCCAACTGACCCAGATGAGCGCACAACCTGTTTGCTATCTTCAATATTTGCAGTAATTTTTGGTAACGTTCTTATGAAAAGTCGTGTATTCTTTGCAAATTGAAATGTGCGTTCTTCAAGATTATAAATAAATTCTGGTTCATTGAATTCTGCTATTTCTATATTTAATGAATCTGAATATTTAGTGATAGCCATTTTTTTGTATTATTTTGGTTATTGTAAATTGTATTTTTATTGATTGTTATTTGTCATTTGTTATTTGAATTTTGCTTCATTAAAGTAGTGATTTATATACTTCTTTTACTTTGTATGCAGAATTTTCCCATCTAAGATTTTCAACTTCTACCTTACCATATTTCTTAAACATTTTAGATAAGCCTTCATAATGAAGCATTCCATAAATTGCATCGGCCATATCTTCAATATCCCAAAAATCTACTTTTAGAGCATGTTTAAGAACTTCTGCAACACCCGACTGCTTGGAAATTATTACCGGAACATCAGACATCATTGCTTCCAAAGGAGAAATTCCAAATGGTTCACTAACAGATGGCATTACGTAAACATCGCTCATGCTAAACATTTGAAACACTTCTTTCCCTTTAAGGAAACCGGCAAAATGGAATTTGTCTGCAATTCCCAATTGAGCCACTCGTTTAATCATTTTATTAAGCATATCACCACTGCCGGCCATAACAAATCTCACATTTGGATCTCTGTCTATAACAAGTTTTGCTGCTTCGATAAAATAATCCGGTCCTTTCTGGAAAGTGATTCTACCTAAAAATGTTACAACTTTTTCTTTAACACCTTTTGAAATGTTTATATCAGGAAGACTTATTGGTTCAACAGAATTATGGACTGTTACTACTTTATTAGGGGGGATTCCGTATTTATTTATAACGATATTTCGTGTAAGGTTGCTTACGGCAATTACTTTATCGGCAGCTTCCATTCCCGTCTTTTCAATATCATAAACTTTCTGGTTAACATTTTCACCACTTCTGTCAAACTCTGTTGCATGCATATGGACAACCAAAGGTTTGCCCGAAACGGCTTTAGCAGCAATACCGGCAGAATATGTCAGCCAATCGTGAGCGTGAATAACATCAAAATCATTATTTGCTGCGATATAAGAAGCTATTAATGCATATCTTGCAACCTCTTGATATAGGTCTTTGCCGTATTTTCCGGAGAACTTAAAGTTTTTAGCAAAAATCTGTTCTGAAAACTCTGTGTTTTTTAATATTTTGCCTTCAAATATCTTTTTAAACTCTTCAGGGTCCATATATGGAATAAGGTTTGAACCAACTTCCATATATCTGAAGTTTTCCCAGAACTCTTTATTTGCTGTTTTTCGTTCAGTAAGAACAATATCTCCGGCATCAGTAAGTTTGATATGTGATTGGTCTTCGTCACCATAAGCTTTTGGTACAACAAAAAGTACTTCAACGTCAAATTTTGAAAGACCTTTTGTTAGTCCATAGCAGGCTGTTCCTAAACCTCCTGTTATATGTGGTGGAAATTCCCACCCGAACATTAGTACTTTCATTTCTTTGCCTCCGTATTTTCGTTTTTATACTCTTCAATCATGTGATATATTCTTATCAATTCTGCAACGCTCCATGCTTGTGAAATAGAACCTCGTGGTGTATGCGGTGGGTCTCCGTCGTAAATTTCAGAGATTGACCCAATGCCGGCTACAGTCATATCTTCTTCAAAACCATTGAATATTTTCTCTATAAAATGCAAAGCGCTTTTTCCATGTACTCTAAGGTAAGCCTCTGAAAAATGACCCAATAACCATGGCCAAACTGTTCCTTGATGATAAGCAGAGTCTCTTTGTTCTTGATTTCCAATACATTGTCCTTTAAAGTCGGGATGATCTGGGCATAATGTTCGAATTCCTTTCGATGTTAATAATCCTTTACGAACAGATTCAAGAACTCTTTCTTGTTTTGTTTCGGACAATGGTGAGTAAGGTAGAGAGCATGCAAATATTTGGTTAGGTCTGATTTTACAATCAACATAATCGTAGGTAACATAATCAGCAAGATATTCTCTTTCGTCACACCAGAATCTTTCGAGGAAAGAAAGTTTTGTAACTTCAGGAATGTATGCCCAATCGTTTATAAATTTTTCGTCTTCTGCAACTTCTGCTAATTCAAGGGCAAATTTTACAGCATTATACCAAAGTGCATTTATTTCAACGGCAAAACCATGACGTGGAGTAACGGGTTTTCCTGCAACAACAGCATCCATCCATGTTAAAGCTTTTCCTGCCTCACCAGCCCATATTAATCCGTTATCATGCATCTTGATGTTAAAATGTGTTCCTTTACGGTAATGTTCAAGAATATGCTTAATCTTTTTACCGTAATCTTTCCATATTGATTTTTTATCTTCTATGAATTTAGCATATTCTTGCAATGTCCAGAAAAACCATAGTGGAGCATCAGCAGAATTCATTGCAGTACTTTCACCTGAACCGATATTTGGAAATAATCCATCTTTAAGATCAGAAGTCATGGTGACGAGAACATCTTTAAAGGTTTTTATATCTCCATTGTATAATGTAAGTCCAGATAATGAAATAAAAGTGTCACGTCCCCATCTTCCAAACCATGGAAACCCTGCTATGATTTCAGTTTTACCATTACGTTTATAAATAAACTGTTGTGCTGCACTTTTAAGGCAATCCTCATAGGTTAATCTTGGATCTCTTTTCTTTAATGCGGAATTGAAACTTCTTGTTATCGATGCAGATTTAACTTCTTTTAATCCGGTTGAGAAAATAATACTTTCCCCTTTTTTAATATCCATTTCAAAATATCCGGGAACATAAAGATCTTCCTGAAAGTCATATCCACGATTTTGTTCTTCAATATATTCTACATTATAATACCAGTCAGGAACATGAACGTATTCAACTTTTTTGTTGAACTGCATATAAAGTGACTTATATCCATCATACATCCTGACTTTTATTCCGTTGTCAACAGATGTATATTTTTTGTTTACAAACATGTTTGATTTACTTAGTTTGTGGACATTTCTAAAAGCTAAAAATGGCTTTAATTTTAGTGTGGTTTTTGAATGTGCATCTAAAAGAGTGTGTTTGATCATGATGCGATCATCTTCAGTTAAAATGCGTTCTACTTGCAAAACAACCCCGCCAACTCTATAAATAACTTTAGGTATTATATCGACTTCAAAATCTCTGACATATTTGTGTCCTTTTGGTTCGTAAATGCCAGGATATTTTCTTATTCCAAGATTAAAAGAAGCATCATGTTGAGTTATTGTTGCATCGAGAGCCGAAAGCATAACATGGTTTTGGTCATCAATATCTTCCATAGGGCATACTAATAAACCATGATATTTACGTGTATTGCAATTGATTAGAGTTGTGCTGGCATAGGTGCCGGCTCGATTTGTTCGCAACAGTTCGCGACTTAAAGAATATTCCAGATTTACTAGCTGTCCCTTGTCAAATTTAATTATTCCCATGGCAATAAAACTTTTTCGAAAATTACTGTATAATCAAACTTTATTAGAATATTTTACATTAATAAATCATTAAATATACGTAATTAGTTTTGTCTTTTCTTAAAAATGTAACTTTATCTCTTTTATAGCAAGCAATACAAAGATACTAAAAAAAACATTATTATGTTGATTTATACTTAAAAATATAATAGAAAAAATTTCTCAATTATAAATTATAATAAAATAGGTAGTTATTAAGAAGTTAGCTGCAAGTGGACGGATCTGAAAACAAACGATTTGCTTTATATACCAGTTATACCTATGAAGTAATAATATTAAATAAATATTAATCTGCTTTTAAAAACTTTAAGTACCTTTATTAACGA
>CAYUWD010000066.1:0-3035 GCA_964448235.1 uncultured Bacteroidales bacterium
GTCAAAAATTTCCAGAATAACTTTTTAACTTACACACTTTATGAGATACTGCTTTCTGATGCTGATTCTAATTGAAATTACAATCTCTATCATATTACTTATTTTATCCTTTGCTAATTAACTCAGAATATTCATAAGCATAGAGCTTATAATTCCCTTTTATATCTTTAATAAGGACTATCTGTTCTTTAGATGTTTTACCACTTTTATTATCAATAATTAAATCGATATATACAGAAAATCTATCATTTATTTTATCTGTACTAATAGATTCAATATCAACTTTTGTAGGAATTCCAAAAAAACTATTTCTATTTTCAAATGATTTTATTATTGATTCTTTTGAATTATTCTTAAAAACATCATTATCAACATAACTAATTATGTTTTTATATGCGGATTGTTTCAATGCATCATAAAATCCATTTACATATTTTAATATAAGATCTTCATCAAGAAGATCAGATTCATTAACATTCATTGTTGTAACTACTGGAACATCTTTCATAATTGCTACTTTATATCCATCTGCTCTCACTACCAATGTTACAGAACTTCTATAAACACCTTTTACAGAAGTTTCGATAATTTCCATTTCAATTAAAGGAATTCCTTCTTTAATATTTGGCGCAATTTTCTCAACTTCAAAATCGACAATCTCAAACTTTTTCGCAATCTCCTTCTCAAATCCAACCCTTAATTTTTCCATGCCTAATCTTTCAACAACCTCATTATCAACAATTTTTATAACTTCATTAAAATCATCAGAATTGATTACTTGATACATCTTTTTTAAAAATGAATTTAATAAAGATGCCGTATCATTTGCTTCCTCAACTGACACATAAGGCATATTGCTAAACTCATATTTATCAATTAAATATTGTTCATTTTCTTCCACAAAAGCAATATTTTCAAAATGATATACACCATCACTATTAAAACACATTATATGAAAACCAATTATTGGCTCAATATTTTTATTTTCATAGGAATACAGAATTTTATAATCTTTAGTTACACCCATCTTTTCATTTCGCCCATTTAAACCATTGATGATAAATTCATCTCCAGGGTTGGATCTTAGTTGTTTACGAAAATACATTATACAACTATCATAATTGCTATTTCCTAAATTTTGATAAAATTCCTCAATATCTTCTTCAACACTTTCGATTTCTTTTATTTGCCGTATATTTTCTGTATCAACTGTTTCATTATGTTTTACATTTGATGTACAACTAACAAAAACAATAATTATTAACAAAAACAATAGTAATTCAATCTTTCTATTCATCTTTAATATATTTCATATTACTAGATAGCAAAGTTAATAAATATTTAAAATCAATTCCTTCTACTTATAAAGCACTTCAAAATATTTATTAATTTTACCCAAATTATATATTTTTATAAAAGAAAATATTATCAGTAGAACGTAAGTATATATGTTAATCCCCTACGGGAAATTTCTCATTAAGGACTTTTTTAGTTTTAATGATATTTTTGTCCTATGGGCAAAAATTGGAAAAATATAATAACAAGCAATTCGAGCTTTTCTCCGTAGGAGATTAAGCTCAGTAAAAAAAGATACTGTAGTTAAAAAATTGCCCGTAGGGCATTAACAAAAGAGCACCAAATGGACACAGCAGAAAAGAGGATACTTGAACTTGTTAAAGAACTAAAAAGACATAATCACAATTATTATGTTCTTAATCAACCTGAGATAAGTGATTTTGAGTTTGATAAAATGCTTGAAGAACTTAATCAGCTTGAAAAACAGTATCCTCAATTCAAAACTCCTGACAGTCCGACTCAAAGAGTTGGTAGCGATATTTCCAACAAATTTAATACAATTAAGCATGCCTACAAAATGCTATCACTTGGAAATACATATTCGGAAAGTGATTTAACCGATTTCCATAACAGAGTTATAAAAGAAATTGAAACAGAACCAGAATATGTTTGTGAATTAAAATTTGATGGCGCATCAATCTCAGTAAAATATGAAAATGGTCTCTTTAAGCGTGCTGTCACACGTGGAGACGGGACTCAGGGAGATGATGTAACCCAAAATATTAAAACAATTCGCACTATTCCTCTTTCGGTTGACTCAAAAGAATTACCTGAGCAATTTGAAATTCGTGGTGAAATCCTGATGCCACACAAAACTTTCGAAGAGCTGAATATTTTAAGAGAAGAGTCAGGTGATACTCCATTTGCAAATCCAAGAAATGCAACATCAGGCTCAATTAAAATGATAGATTCACGTGAAGTTGCTAAACGCAAACTGGATTGCTACTTCTACTATATGATGGGTGATAACATCCCAACTGACACACATTATAAAAGTCTGAAAATGCTACAGGATTCAGGATTTAAAGTATCAGAACATTCAAAGCTTTGCAAAAATATAAATGAAGTTTTCGAGTACATTCACTATTGGGATATTGAACGTAAAAATCTCCCATATGATATTGATGGTATTGTTATAAAAGTTAACTCGTTTAAACTTCAGGAAATTCTGGGATATACTGCTAAAACTCCAAAATGGGCAATTGCTTATAAATTTAAAGCTGAACAAGTACAAACAAAGCTCCTAAGCATCGATTATCAGGTTGGAAGAACTGGTGCAATTACTCCTGTTGCAAATCTTGAACCGGTGCAATTGGCCGGAACCATTGTTAAAAGAGCTTCTTTACATAATGCTGACCAAATAGCACTTCACGATATACGTGTTGGTGATATTGTTTATGTCGAAAAAGGTGGCGAAATTATCCCAAAAATTGTTGGAGTTTCATTACACGAAGAAGATTCCTCTCCTACAGAATTTATTAAATATTGTCCGGAATGTGGTACAGAGCTAATACGTCCCGAAGGCGAAGCAAAGCATTTTTGTCCAAATTCTGCAAACTGCCCACCTCAGATAAAAGGAAAGATAGAGCACTTTATCTCACGTAAAGCTATGAACATTGACAGCCTTGGCGAAGAAACAGTTGCTCAGTTTTATGAAAATGATCTAATTAAAAATTCTG
>CAYUWD010000066.1:3045-19955 GCA_964448235.1 uncultured Bacteroidales bacterium
ATCTCTACACTTTAACTAAAGAACAAATTCTACCTCTGGAAAGAATGGCTGAAAAATCTGCCGACAATATCATTAAAAGTATCGAAGAATCGAAAAAAGTAGGATTTGAGAGAGTTCTTTTTGCTCTCGGAATAAGATATGTTGGTGAAACTGTTGCTAAGACTTTGGCAAAAGCTTTTGGTTCGATGGATAGGCTTTCCAATGCATCACGCGAAGAGCTTATTGCTGTAGATGAAATCGGAGACAGAATAGCTGATAGCATTTTAGAGCATCTTGCAAATCCAGATAACTTTAGTTTAATTGTAAGATTGATGAATGCTGGTTTGCAGTTCGAAATACAAAAAGAAGAAAAGCTATCGGAAAGTCTTAAAGACTTAAAAATTATTATCTCCGGGACTTTTGAAAAATACTCCAGGAACGAAATTAAAGCTCTGATCGAAAAACACGGTGGTAAAAATGTTTCTTCAATATCAAAAAACACCGATTTCCTGATTGCCGGAGATAATATTGGTCCTTCAAAACTAGAAAAAGCAACAAAGCTAAAGGTTAAAATCATTTCGGAAGATGAATTTGACGTATTGATTGGAAAGTAGGAAAGAAATGAAAATCGACAAACCGATTAACCAATCCCCCCTACCTATTCAACCAATTTTTAAATTCAGTCAATCGTAAAATACTTACATTTGATTCAATAGGAGAATTTACTTTTAAATCAATTTTAATGCTACGGTTCGACATAAAATGCATATTGTCTATTGCCCTAAAGTTTATTATCATTTGACGATTTATCCTAAAATATTCTTTAGGGTCAAGTTCTTTCTCGAGCTGTTCAAGAGAACTGTTTAAATCATAATTATCCTTCGAAAAAGTACAGACAAAAACAGATCTTTCAAGCACATAAAAACAAGCACAATCGCTAACATCAATTGATTTAATTTTATCTCCAAAGTTTATTGAAAACCTCTGACGATATTCAGGCTTTGCACTACTAATTGCATTTATCAACCCTTGGTAATCAACTTTTACTGACCGGGATAAAGTTTTATATTTATTAATGCTTTTACGAAGAGATTCTACTTTAATTGGTTTTATAAGATAATCGATACTGTTTAACTCAAAAGATTTTATTGCAAACTGATCGTAAGCAGTTGTTAAAATTACAGGTGTTAATACTTCCACAGATTCGAATATTTTAAAACTTAAACCATCCGACAAATGAATATCAAGTAAAATAAGATCTGCTGAATTTGACTCTAACCACTTTACTGATTCTCTTACAGATGTAAGCTTTCCAACAATTTCAATATTTTCATCAATTTCATTTAGAATTAATTCCAAATTTTTAACTGCAAGAGCCTCATCTTCTATTATCAGAATTCTCATATCAAATATCCTCCGTTTTTAAAATTGGTATTCTTGCTATATATTTATTTTCAAATACTTTAAACTCTGCCTTTTTATCTGTTAACAAAGCATATCGTGCTTTCAAATTATTCAATCCTATACCATTTGATATAGGTTTAAAATTTAACTCTTTAAATGAATTTACAATTTCTATATAATCATTTTCTAAGCCTATTTCTATATTTAAAGGATGAAAATCAGATATTTCGTTGTGCTTAATTGCATTCTCCACAAGAATCTGGATTGATAACGGAACTACGTAAAAGTCCAACATCTTATCAGGAATCTTACTTGTAACACGCAAATTATCGCCATATCTGAGTTTTTGTAAAAATAAGTAAGAGTTTATAAATTTAAGCTCCTCGCCTATTTTAACAACTGTTTTCCCGTTTGCATCAAGCACATACCTGTAAATATCTGCAAATTCCTCGATAAACTGAATCGCTTTTTTGTCATCCGATCTTATTAATGAGGAAAGAGAATTTAAACTATTAAATAAAAAATGTGGATCAACCTGGTTTTTTAATGCTTCATACTGAGCTATAACCCCTTCATTTTCAAGCGATAATAATTTCATCTTTGTTTTTTGTGATTCTAACTCATACTCCTTGTTCTTTTTTCTAGCTTTGTATTGACTTCGTTCAATATAATATGCAAACGATAATACCAGGAGAAGCATTCCGTAAGAACTTACTGACTCAATACCCGTTTTTATATTTCCGAGGACTTCGAAAAATTCGATTATAACAAGTATAGCAATAATAAATAATGAAATTGCAGGAAAGAGCATCTCCGGTTTCTTATAAATACCTGAGCGGAATATCAAGAAAATAACCAAGGCTGTGTCTATTATTACTAATACCCAATAAAGAAAATCATAAAACGAATATTCAAGGAAAACAATATTAAAAGGGGCATAAACAGAATGAAGAATCATCATTACAATGATCATATTATTTCTTTTATCCCCGCTAATTCTTTGGACAATTCCCAATATCCCAATAGGTACAAAATTATTTATAATAATATAAGTTGAAAAAAATACAGGGGGTGAAATATTTAACAGCATATATACATACTCCAATACAAATAAGTATCCTTGCGAAGCTGCAAATACAAAAAACCAAAACAGAAGCCACTCTTTGGATCTAAAACGCAGAAAAAATGCTATCAATGCAAATATACCAGCAATCATCATTAAAATTCCGATTATCAGTGGCAAAAGCCCGGATCGAAAAGCACTCCTATTCTCCTGAACTACCTTATCTGCAAGAAAATTAGACTCTCCAATATACAGCGATGTGAACCCTGAAAGATCTAAACGACCTCCTATATGTATTCTTAAAACAAACTCAGAACCTTTACATGGCTTGTCAACTTTTATAAAATGTGTCTTAAAATATTGAGTTTTTTCATCGGTATTACAAATATCTCCGTAACAATAAATCAAAACATCATCTTTGTACAATTGAAAATTTCCCGAATATCCGTTTATTACAATTATCGGATTTTCAAACTCATTTCCATTGTATGTTGTCCACAACAATAACTCACTACTATTTAGAAACTCCTTATCAGATACTTCACTTTCGGTAAGCCATCCTGTAGAATCCTTAATATGTTTAAATACTTCCAACTCGACATCATCAAAATCTTCTGTCTTAATCAACTTTATTTTCGAATCATAGTTAAACAAGGTATCGTACAAATGCTGAGATTGTGCATTACTTCCTACAATGCACAATACAACAATAAATAATATTTTATTAATTTGGAAACTCATACCTTAACAAAAATAATAATTGTTTTACAATCTTTCGCACGAAACACTAATTACTGAACTTGCCTGAAAAAACCCTAAGCCACCGTTGCTGATATTTCCTTTAAAATTTGCAGGAGTTGTACTAAAAAACGGGTCTGGTTCTACATTAATATTTTCGCTTATATTTACACAGTATTCATAAAATTCTTTAGATATTGAACTCACAACCATACCAACTGTATCAGTCTCCTCACCTTCAAAAAATCCAAACACTTCCATATCCATATACATACCGTTTAATAACTGATCGTCAAAATACCCCAAATTAGTTACGCTATCATCCATTACTTCATTTAATACAAGTTTCACACTATAATACTGATCCGGAGTTTCAGATTCCTGAGCACAAATTATTATTAAATTATACCCATCCTCATAATACACATAAGATTCATCTATTGAAAGTGTTTCTGTTATTATTGAACTAGCCGTATAGTTTTCGTTTTCGTAACTTATATTTAGCTCATAAGTCTTTCCTATTTCACCATAAAACGGAACTGTATTTTGATATATCCCCGCTGATATTTCTGCAAAACTCCAGATATTTGAACCATCCGAAATGATAACACTTGCTCCATTTGCAGGCAATGCCGGTTGCGGTTCGATATAATCTGAACTTCTCATTAACTTTATGGTATGCACAGAGTCTACATCCGTAATATACCCTTCAACTACCAAACGTTGAAGTCCACTCGTCATTTGGTTATAATCAAATTCTTCTTTACATGAGAAAACAGAAAATAAGACTAAAGCTGCGATTATAATTGATATTATTTTTTTCATTTTATATGATTTTAGAAATTAAAGTTATATGTAATTGATGGAACTATTGGCAGCATACTCATTTTATATGATTTTATTACCTGTGGATTTGAGCTTTCTGTCTCAAAGTAATATGAGTATGGATTTTTTCTGTTGTAAACATTATACACTGAGAAATTCCATTCCGAATTAAACCTACGGTTCTTCCTGTTCTTATTTTTCCATGTTATTGATACGTCCATCCTGTGATAATCAGGTAAACGAGCTTCGTTTCGATCCGAATATACAGGAATTAGTGTGTTACCAAAATAATATCTTCCAATAGGTAAAGTTACAGGCACACCTGATATATATATCCAGTTTGCCGAAACACTCAAACGATCTGAAAACTTGTAAGTTGCAACAACAGATAAATTATGAGTCCTGTCAAAATTGGATAAATAAGTTTGATTATTGTTTATTCCATCTATTTTTCTTTCCGATCTGGATAAAGTATAGCTAATCCAACCTGTTAAACAGCCAGAGTTTTTTCTTACTAAAAACTCTGCTCCATAAGCCTGGGCATCACCAAATCGCAACTCTCCTTCCATTTTATCATTTAGTAAAAGATTGGCATAATCTTTAAAGTCAACCTGATTTTTCATTTGCTTGTAAAACAACTCCACTGAAGTTTCAAGTCGCGGTTCTTCAAAATTTTTAAAATATCCCACATTCCACTGGTTACCAGACTGGGGTTTTACATTTGGAGATACCGGAAACCAAATATCCAAGGGACTGCCTCCTGATGAATTTGAAGCAAGTTGAACATATTGCATAGTTCTGTTGTATGCAGCCTTTACAGATGATTGTTCATTAAGTACCCATGTCATGCTAAACCTTGGCTCAAAGCCTGAATAAGTATTATAAAATTCATTCTTCCCATACCTTACGGTATCGACAAAAACATAATTAGAATCAAATGTATTTACTGTGGCTGCTCCTACATTGCTAAAAAATGAATATCGTAAGCCATAGTCAAGAGTAAGCGTTCCGGCAATACGCTGGCTATTACTAACATATCCTGCATACTCCAGTGCTTTTGAATCGTGCAGTTTAAAATCAAATGTTGTGTCTTCCATAGTAACATTAAAATTACCGGGTTTAAATTCATGTAATGTTCCAGTAATACCAAAGCGCAGAGTATTTTTTGAATCAGGATATGCTGTAAAGTCGTACCTAAGCCCATAATCTCTTAAATTTGATGTCCACTCATATTTTGGTGTACCGCTATTACTTGCCAGTTGATAACTATAATCTGAAAACAGTAATGTAAGATTTGAAAATAATTTGGGGCTATAAATATGATTCCACCTAAAAGTTTCGGTATTATTTCCCCAGCTAATATCCTGACCAGATATTTTAAAAACATCCTTACCAAGATATGACGAAAGAAAAATCCTGTCCTTAGAACTTATATCCCAGTTTATTTTTGCATTCAAATCATAAAAGTATAAAGTTGTCTGACTTAGAAGGCTGTCTCTCTTTTTAAAAAGCGGAAAAAATAAATCAGCATAGGTTCTTCTCCCCGAAATAATGAAAGAAGCTTTATCTTTTACAATAGGTCCCTCTAATGTAAGCCTACTTGAAATAAGACCAACACCACCATTTGCATCAAAATTTTTCTTATTCCCATCTTTCATTCTCACATCAAGTAATGAAGATAATCTTCCTCCATTTGCAGCAGGGATATCTCCTTTATATAGCTTAACATCTTTAACAGCATCAGAATTAAACACTGAGAAAAACCCCATCAGGTGCGATGGATTATAAACAGTTGCTTCATCAAGTAATATCAAGTTTTGATCAGCACCTCCTCCTCTAACAATAAATGAAGATGATCCTTCGCTGGCGATACTTACTCCGGGCATTAACTGAACAGCTTTTATTAAATCTGATTCTCCCATAAATACCGGAATCTGGTTTATTGCTTTATTGTCAAGCCTGAATATTCCCATCTCGTTAGAAGTAATATTGTCATTCAATTTTTTATCACTAATAACAACCTCTGTAATCATATTGGCTGCTGCCGACAACTCTACTTCAAGAGTATAATCATCTTCAATATCTACTTCGAAAACAGACTCTGAATATCCAATATAAGAAAATGATATTTTATGTTTTCCTGACGGGACAGTTAGGGAGTAAAAGCCATAAATATTTGTTGTGGCTCCCACTTCCAGTTCTGATATGTATATATTGGCGCCAATAAGAGTTTCTCCGTTCTCAGCATCTTTCACATAACCGCTAACAGTAAATTTTTCTTTATTTACCGAACTTCCTTCTTGTGCAATTAAACTTCCGGTTAAAAGAATTAGTATTATTAATAGTTTTATTTTCATACAACTTAATTTTATGTACCAAAGGTATTATGATGTTTCTATGATAGCAAATAATTAATGCTGAGCGTTGAAAAATTCTGTTTAAGCGTTATTAAAGACTAACCTTTTCTATTTTTTACAAAAGCAATAACATTCACAAAACTACACAAAACATCTAATAATCAAACAATTACCTATTATTAACAAAATATTAATAAAATAACAGTACTTTGTTTTGCATAGTACTGTTATTTTTACATATCTTTGCATTGTAATTAACTAAAATTATTAATTATGGATATAAATAATAATAAAGCTCAAATGCGAAAAGGAGTTATTGAGTATTGCACTCTGCTGATATTGTCACAGCAAGACTGTTACTCCAATGACATCCTACAAAAGCTAAAAAAGGCAGAAATGATTGTGGTGGAAGGGACTCTTTACCCTCTCCTAACAAGATTAAAAAACAGTGAACTCCTAAGTTACAGATGGGAAGAAAGTACTCAGGGACCACCACGAAAATATTACAGCTTAACTGAAAAAGGAAAATCTTTGCTATCGGAACTTGATATAGCATGGACAAATCTAGTGGATTCAATTAATATGTTAAAATCTTCAAAATCAGAATAAAATGAAAAAAACAGTAAATATAAACCTTAATTCATTCAATTTTTCAATTGATGAAGACGCATATAATGTACTAAATAACTATCTATCTCAACTGCAAAAACATTTTGCCCCAATAGAAGAGGGAAATGAGATCATACATGATATTGAAGCTCGTATAGCTGAAATATTTAATATGAAAATAAATGAAAATAAACAAGTTATTAATATATCAGATATTGATGAACTCATTAAAATTCTCGGGAAAGTTGAGGATATAACAGGAGAGAGTATATCAAACAATAATGAAAGTGAAGAATCTACCACTAAAAACAAGAAAAAATTGTATAGAGATCCGGATAGTAGATATTTAGGTGGTGTTTGTTCTGGCTTAAGTTACTATACAGGAATAAGTGCAACAACCTGGAGAATATTGTTTATGTTGTTTTTATTTGTTGGTCAAGTTAGTTTAATAGCATATATAATCCTATGGATTGCTGTTCCGGAAGCTAAAACAACAACAGAAAAAATCGAAATGAAAGGTGATAAAATCAACTTATCAAATATTGAAAAGACAGTAAAACAAGAATATGAAGACTTAAAAAATGATTTAAAAAACATAAAATCTAAAAAAGCTACTGAAACGATAAAAAACATTGGGAATGCAATATTTTCTGTTTTTAAAGTTATGGTAAAGATATTCATTAAACTATTGGGACTATCTTTTATAATCCTTGGCGCTATTATATTAGTTTCACTAACAGTTGGATTACTAAGTGTTAGTAATGAAAGTCTGTATTTTTCAAATGACTTTATTCACATGATTTGGTTACCCGGCCTTCTTGAACATATAACAACCACTGGGACATCATGGTTATTAAGTATAAGTATCCTAATTGTATTTATTATTCCAATTATTTCGATTATTTATTGGGGTATCTTATTAATTTTTAAAGTTAAAAGCAACAAATACATAAACGTATCAACTTTTGCATTATGGATATTTGCAATAATAATATCTGTTATCACAAGCTTCAACATTGCTGCTTCATTTAGATCTGTTGATCAAACTACAAAAATTGAAAACATTGCTTGTGACTCAATAAATTCCTATTATTTTACCCTTAGTAATTCAAATAACGAATCATTACCAATTAATAAAGATGACATCGACAATTTTAATGACTTTCATTTGTTTGTTAATCAACGGATGATTATACCAAAAAATGGTAATATCAGTCTCATTCCTGAAATAGAATTTCATACTTCAAAAGATAGTTGTCCTGAAATCAAATTTATTTATTATGCCAGAGGAGCTAACAAAAATGAAGCAAACGATTATTTAAGAACAATTAAATATAATTATGAAATCTCTGATAGTACAATTTTCTTTGATCCCTATTTTTACATAACATCAGAAAAATACAGAGCTCAATTTTTAAAGATAAAAGTTTTCATACCTGAAGATCATACTTTTACAATTGATGAGTCTCTTGCTCCTATAATTGACATTGAGGATGCAAACGAAAAATATGAAGATAAAGAATTAACTGATAAATTAATAAAGGCAAGTAAATCAGGCTTTGTAATAATTTAGCATTGATAAAAAATAAGGCTACAAATTGCAGCCTTATTTTTTTATATTTTATATGTAATACCTATACCAAACAATTGTTTTATTTGAGGCCTTGCTCCTTTTCCGTCATATACACCATCCCCATTATGGTCTATGTCAATCTTTGTGTCATCATCGTACATCATTGTAAGATGTATGTTTGCAGCAAACCAACCATTAATTTTAAATGTTACAAGATTCTCCCAATTAACATCAATATTTTGTGGCTTTTCCAAATAATTTGAGAAAAGATCAAGTTTTGTGGTATAAGAAATATTATCTGCCAGATTGCATTTGAATTGAGCTTTAACATATCCACCGAACTCATATCTTACAATTTCACCAGGAGTTACACCATACGCTCCGGCATTGGAAAGCATTGTATCTGTAACATAAGTTATCTTACCTGAGAAAGGTGAAACAAATAATGTAAAATTATCATTTGGTTTATAGTCCATACCAATTGATATATTTAAATACGCCGGAGCCAAAAAGTTTGATATTCGAACAGTGTCAGTAGCTTTTTTATAACCTTCAGCAAATTGAGATTTAAAGCTTACAAGACCTGTATAGTAGAAATGTTCAAATGCGTACTGACCATACTTGGATGAAAAATCTATTTTATCATCTGTTTTATAATACACAGACTCTTCTCCGAAACCTTGTTTCATCATACCAAACCCAAGATCAAGAGTATTATCCCAAGTCATTTTATTCTTTTTGTAGTTTGCAAATAAATTCACAAAGCTATTGCCACTTAGTGAATTCTCACCTCCGGCAGCCCAATTTGTAAAAGACACCTGAGATGCATTAAACGACAAAACACCTCCCGTTTTCCAGTTTTTTGTTGTATCTTCCTGAGCATTTAACATCAAGCTAAACACAACAAACATCCCTAATAAAATACTATTCTTAATTTTCATAATTCATATAATTTTATATTTCCGATTATTTACAAAAATACAAGTAATCGATTTTCAAAAAGTGTTTTAATCTTTCTTAATATGAACATCCATTTGTGGAAATGGAATTTCTATTTTCTTATCATTGAATGTTGCATATATTTTTTCATTAACATCAAACTTAACATCCCAATAATCCTCGGTGTTAACCCATGCACGAGTAGTTATATTAATTGATGAGTCTGCCATTTCACCTAAACCTATAAATAAAGCAGGATATTCAAGAATACGCTTATCTGCTCTTAGAATATCTAAAATAATTTCCTTAACAAGTTTATAATCTGTACCATAAGCAACACCAAATGTCCAATCAACTCTTCTGGTATCCTGTCTTGTATAATTAATTAATGAACCGGTAGCCAATCCACTGTTAGGAATAATAACCATTTTATTATCAACTGTTTTTAATACAGTATTAAAAATCTGTATTTCAGCAACTACTCCCATATAACCTTGTGCTTCAATAAATTCACCAACCTTATAAGGTTTAAATATCAAAATCATAACACCACCGGCAAAATTACTGAGTGTCCCCTGAAATGCTAAACCGACAGCAAGACCTGCAGCACCAAGTATTGCAATAAATGAGGTCATTTCAATACCAACCATTCCCATTACAGATATTACAACCAACACCTTTAGTGCAACATTCATTAAACTTTTGGCAAAAGATACTAAACCTGCATCTACTTTCCTTTTTGTCATAATTTTTACAGCCTGCTTAACAAAGAATCCTGACAACCATAGTCCGACAATAAGAAAAACAATTGCTCCTAAAAAGCGAACACCATTATTCACTATCCACATGTAAATCTGATCTAAATTTTCCATTTGATTTATTTTTTGGTTTAAATTTTTTAACTGAAGTTTACTTAACAAATCTCTATTAAATATGTTCGAAATATACAAAAAAAAGCAGAATTAAAAATAATTCTGCTTATGTACCCGAGGCCGGGGTCGAACCGGCACTCCAAAAATAGGAACTGGATTTTAAGTCCAGCGCGTCTACCAATTCCGCCACCCGGGCACTATTTTTTATCTATAAGAACGTCTTTAAAAAAAGAGCGAGAAACGAGACTCGAACTCGCGACCCCGACCTTGGCAAGGTCGTGCTCTACCAACTGAGCTATTCTCGCAAAATGGTTTGCAAATGTACATCTTTTTACTTATTAATTCCAAATTTTTTTTCATTTTTTTTCATTTTTCAAAAATAATCTGGATTTTTCTCTGAATTTCAGCATATTACAATACGACTAATAACAGGTAGATTTACAAAAAAGTATTTTATTATAAAGTATATTTTGAAATATGATTTTTTTTTATGAGTTTTGAATAAATATTTCTATCATGACCAAAGAGAAAAAAAAATCAGAGAAACTTTTTTATTTGATAGGCGAAGTAGCTGCTATGTTTGAAGTAAACACTTCACTTATTAGATATTGGGAAAACGAATTTGATATAATTAAGCCAAAAAAAAACAAGAAAGGAAATCGACTCTTTACACCTAAAGATATAGATAACTTTCATTTAATCTGGCATTTAGTTAAAGAACGTGGAATGACCTTAAATGGTGCAAAGAAAAAATTAAAAGATAATCGTAATGAGACTGAACATAATTTTGAACTTGTAAAAAAATTAACAGAAATAAAAACTTTATTAACAGAAATAAAAAATGAATTATAAGCAACTATATGAAAATTAAAGAAATAATTTCTGCGCTTGAAAGGTATGCTCCTTCACAACTACAAGAAAATTACGATAACACCGGTCTAAATATTGGAAACATTAATAATTCCATTACAGGTATTTTAATAACAATTGATATTACTCCTGAAGTAATCAATGAGGCCATAAAAACAAATTGCAATCTGATTGTTTCACATCATCCACTTATTTTTAATAATATAAAACACATTACTGGCGCCAATGATATAGAAAAATGTATTATTCTAGCAATACAAAATAACATTTCAATATACTGTGGACACACAAGTTTTGATTCTGTAAAAAATGGTGTAAGTCATAAAATCTGTGAAAAACTCGAACTAACCGATTTAAAGATTTTAAAAAATAAAGAAAACTATTTTAAAAAACTTGCAGTCTTTGTTCCAATATCACATGCAGAACAACTGCGTAAAGCACTATTCGAAGCAGGCGCTGGAAATATTGGCAATTATGACCAATGTAGTTTTAATTCAACTGGATTAGGAAGTTTCAGAGCTGGAGAAGACACAACTCCATTTGTTGGTAAAAAAGGAACCATCCATTATGAAGAGGAAATAAAAATTGAAACAATTTTCCCTAAACATCTTCAAACAAAAATAATAAATTCAATGCTTAAAACTCATCCATATCAAGAAGTTGCATTTGACATATATAATCTTGAAAACAAATCTGATTTTATCGGATTTGGGATGACAGGAATACCTCAAAAAAATATTACAGAAATAGAAATTCTTGATTTGCTTAAAAACAAATTCAACATTTCTTCTATAAGACACAGCAAATTATTAAATAAACCAATAAATAAAATAGCTGTTTGTGGTGGAAGTGGAGCCAGCTTAATACCTAATGCAATAAACTCAGGCGCAGACATTTATATCACAAGCGACATAAAATATCATGAATATTTTATAGCAGAAAATAAAATACTTCTCGTTGATATTGGACATTATGAAAGTGAACAATTTACAAAAGAGATTTTTTATGATATAATTATGAAAAAAAATCCTAACTTTGCAGTCCGTTTTTCTAAAATAATTACGAATCCGATAAAAAATTATTGAGATGGCAAAAAAAGAAACTAAAAAAGAAACATCAAGTCAGAGCATACACGAAAAATTAAAAAGCCTTTACAAATTACAATTAATTGATTCTGAAATCGACAGAATTAAAATTACAAGAGGAGAATTACCTCTGGAAGTTAGAGATTTGGAAGACGAAATAACCGGACTTGAAACAAGAGTTAAAAACTTAGAAAAAGAAGTTGAAGAACTAAAGACTCAAATTTCTACAAGACAAAATGGTAAAAAAGAATCTGAAGCTCTGATAAAAAAATATACAGATCAACAAAATAATGTTCGTAATAACAGAGAGTACGATTCACTTACTAAAGAGATTGAATTTCAAAGTCTTGAAATCGAATTATGCGATAAAAAAATAAAAGAGCATAATACAGAAATTGAAATCAAAAATAATCTTATTGAAGAATCGCGTGCAAAATTCGAAGATCGGTCTAAAGATTTAGAATTAAAAAAATCTGAACTAGATACAATTATTGCAGAAACACAAAAAGACGAAGAAAAATTAAATAAAAATCGTGAATCTATTGCCAACGAAATAGAACCACGCCTTTTATTTGCCTACAGTAGAATACGAAATAATGTCCTTAACAAACTTGCTGTTGTTTCAATAGAAAGAGATGCATGTGGTGGTTGTTTTAATAAAATACCCCCACAAAGACAACTTGACATTAAGTCAAGTAGAAAAATAATTCCTTGTGAATACTGTGGTAGAATTTTAGTTGATTCGGATATTCTTAACGATTAATCCTATAACATTAGGGAGTTTGTTAACAAATTCTATTTCTATTTGTTTAAAATTAAACATTTCATAACAAATACATATAAATTTAAATATGTATATTTGTACCTGTTAAAAGATTAAGATTTTAGATTAAAAATCTATTTATAAATTAAATTTAATTATTATGAAGAAATTATTTACACTTATTTTGTCGCTTATTGCTTTTTTAGCACTTACGGCACAAGAAATTCCAGACAATTGGAATGTCACATCTACTGGATACACAATTACACAAACAACTGAAGTCGCAGAGGTATCAGATCTTTCTTCTGCTGCAGTAATCAATTGGGATTCAAGCGATACTCAAAAACTTCGTTCTAATGATTTTGATGTAACAGTCGGACAAACTATTGAGCTTTCAATTGACGTTTTAGATAACGATGAATGGGGAAAAACCCGAATTGGAATTGGTTTTGATGATGAATTTGTTGATTGGACCACAAATGTTGGTTGTACTGATTTCTCAGCAGATCAAGCTGGCTATCAAACATTAACATTAACAGGAATTTCAGTTCCTGCAGATGTAACAACTGCTTATTTGGAAATTAGATTTTATGACGTTGGTGGTGCATCTTTTGTTGAAGCTACTAATATTATTGACAACGTAATCTTAAAACTGGATGGAGGATTAAATGTTATTCCAAACGGAAGTTTTGAAGATTGGAGCGTCCCTGTAATTCTTAATGTTTCAGCACCAATAAACGGGACTACTGTAGTAGTAGATAATGTTGATATTGAGTTTACTACCGAGAACTTTGAACTTGGAACAGATGGAAGTCTTGAATACATTTTAAATAGTGAAACTGCAGCATATGCAACTACAAGCCCTGTAAATGTATCAGGTTTAGTTGAAGGTGAAAACACTATCGTAATGCAATTAGTTGACATGAGCAACGCCCCTCTAGATCCAGTTGTTACTGTTACCAGAACTGTTAATTATGAAATTCCAAGCACAGACCCTGCATTAACAATTGATTTTCCAATAAATGAATCAACTGTATACGCATCTGATGTTAATATAGAATTTACATTGGAAAACTTTATTCCAAACACTGATGGCAAAATTGCTTATAGTCTTGATGGTGCTTCATCAGTTTATCATACAACAACAGATGATATAGAGTTGATCGGACTTTCTTATGCAGAACATACTGTTGATTTTGAATTAGTTGACATGTCCGATACTCCTCTTGATCCAGCTGTTACCACTTCTGTTACTTTTACTTGTGCTGAAGCTTTACCTGGTGGAATGGAAACATTTGAATTAAGTGATATCGGCAGCACATATATCGATGGTTCTTTTGTTGGTGATAATGATATCACATGGAATTACTTCCACTCAAGAGATACAGACATATATCCAATAAATGATAAAGGTCTTATGCTACGTCGCGGTGCTGATAGTTATTTACTTTCACAAGCTATTTCAGGCGGTATTGCTAGCTTCCAATGTAGTATGCGTAAAGCATTTACAGGTTCATCTACAAGACAATTAGAGCTTTATGTTAACGATATTTTAGTTGGTACTTCAGAAGAATTTGGCGCTTTTACTGGTGAAGATGCTACAATTTTTACATTCTATGTATCAGATATTGATGTTCCTGGTGACTTTACAATTAAAGTTAAACCTGTAGGAACAGCTACAACAAATGCTCAAGTTGTAATTGATGATATTTCTTGGACAGGATTTACATCAACAGACCCTTATTTATCAATAACTTCACCTACTGATGCTGAAGAAGTTACTTCTGCTGATGTAGATATTGTTTTCAGCGTTCAAAATTTTGATTTAGGAACAGATGGTAGAGTAAAATATTCTGTTGATGGTGATACTGACGAATTTACAACAACGTCACCAATCTCTTTAACAAGTTTAGCTGATGGTTCTCATACAATTACAATGGAATTAGTTGACATGTCTGATTTACCTCTCACCCCAACAGTAACAGATGAAGTAACATTTACTGTAAACACTGCTGCACCTGCTTACACTACAATTTATGACATCCAATATACAGAAGATCCTTCTGGAAACTCTCCTTCTATGAATCAAGTAGAAACAACCAAAGGTGTTGTAGCTGCTGTTAACGGCGACAAATTCTGGTTACAAGATGGAGCTGGTGCTTGGAATGGTGTATATGTATATTACACAACAACTCCTGGTCCTGCAAGAGGTGACTCTGTTTGGGTTACAGGAACTGTAATTGAATATAATGAATTAACAGAATTTTCTCCAGTTACAAATATGACTATAATAAATAGTGATAACACTATTACTGATGCTGTTGTAGCTACAGGAAATGTAGGTGCTGAAGATTACGAAGGTGTTTTAGTAACAGTTACTGGTGTTTGTACAAATGATGACTATGGTTTCGGTATGATTGAACTAAATGACGGAAGCGGAACTATTTTAGTTGATGATCTATTATATGCAGGAACATTTGTTTTAGAACACTCATATACTGTAACAGGAGTAGTTGACTATTACGCAACTTATTCCGAATGGAAAATCCAACCAAGAGATGCTAACGATATTATTGATAATGGTCTTGTTACAACTCCTTTATTAACTATTACATCTCCAACAAATTCAGAAACTATTTATACTGCAAATGTAAATGTAGAATTTAACGTTTCAAACTTTGTTTTAGGAACTAACGGTCAAGTTGCATGGGACGTTGACGGTAGCACAACTGAGTATGTTACTACTAGTCCAATTGCTGTTACAGGTTTAACTGATGGTTCACATACTGTTAACCTTGAGTTAGTTGATATGAGTAACAACCCATTAGCTACTCCTGTTACTGCTACTGTAACATTTACAGTTGATCTTTCTGGGCCTACATACGTTAGCATTGCAGATATACAAAATGGAGTTGTTACCGGCAATGTATGGGTTAAAGCTATTGTTTCTGCTAACTTTAATGGTTCAGAATATGGTGAAGGTTATTATATACAACAAGGCGGTGGAGCATGGAATGGAATTTATATTGATGATACTGAAAATACTCCTGCAATTGGTGATTCTGTAGAAATTGCTGGTACAATTTACGAATCTTATAGTATGACAGTATTGAACAATGTTACTTATTACTCTGTTTTTGCTATCGAAGGGACAGTTGCTGCTCCAACAGTTGTCAGTACTCTTGATGCTGCAACAGAACAATATGAATCTGTTCTTGTTAAAGTAACAAATGCAGTTTGCGATACTGCACAAAATGGTTTTGGAGAATGGTGGGTAAATGATGGTACAGGACCTTTAATGTGTAAAGATAATGGAGCATTTGATTTTAATGAAGTACTTGGAACTACATACGATATTATTGGTGTAATGGCTTATTCTTATGGTGAATTCTCACTACAATACAGAATTTCATCTGATATAACAGTATCAAGTAATATTGAAAGTGAATTAGTTCAAAATGTAAGTGTATATCCAAACCCAACATCTGACATTGTAAATATCGCAACTGATGGTGCTGATTATATTACAGTTACTAACTTAGTTGGACAAGTAGTTAAAGAAGTTTCTGTTAAAAATGAAATTGAAACTATTAGCACAAACGAATTTAACTCAGGCATTTACTTTGTAAAGATCACTAAAGCAAACGAAACTGCTACTGTTAAGTTAATTATTGAATAATAACAACATACTTATAACATACTTAAAAGCTGCTTTCGGGCAGCTTTTTTTTATGTCTTTAATCCTACATTCCATCATGTGTTAGCACATTGTAGAATTCTTCGTGTGTTAGCTCATTGTACGAATGTGTCGTGCAATGATTGGGTTGGACAAA
>CAYUWD010000067.1:0-19942 GCA_964448235.1 uncultured Bacteroidales bacterium
TAGTTAATGGTGCTTGTTCTGACTCTGATACGGAAACTATTCACGTTGATTCTGACGTTGACGCTACTATAACACCTGTTGATCCATTATGTGAAGTGGATGCTACTGTAGCTCTTACAGCTGTATCTCCTGGTGGTGTATGGTCTGGAACTGGTGTTGTAGGTTCTGATTTTGATCCAGCTATTGCTGGTCCTGGTGATCATATTGTTCAGTATAATGTGGTTAATGGTGCATGCTCTGACTCTGATACTGAAACAATACATGTTGACACTGATGTTGACGCTACCATAACTCCAATCGGGCCATTCTGCGAAGTGGATGCTGCGGTAGCTCTTACTGCTGTTTCACCTGGTGGAACTTGGTCTGGTACTGGGGTTGTTGGAAATACATTCGACCCAACAATTGCACTCTCTGGTGACCATACTATTCAATATGACGTTACAAACGGAGCTTGCTCGGACTCTGATACGGAAACTATTCACGTTGACTCTGATGTTGATGCTACTATTACTCCTGTCGGACCGTTCTGCGAAGTTGATGCTGCTGTAGCTCTTACTGCTGTTTCACCTGGTGGTACTTGGTCTGGTACTGGGGTTGTTGGAAACACATTTGACCCGACAATTGCACTCCCGGGTGACCATACTATTCAATATGACGTTACAAACGGAGCTTGCTCGGACTCTGATACGGAAACTATTCACGTTGACTCTGATGTTGATGCTACTATTACTCCTGTCGGACCGTTCTGCGAAGTTGATGCTGCTGTAGCTCTTACTGCTGTTTCACCTGGTGGTACTTGGTCTGGTACTGGGGTTGTTGGAAATAACTTTGATCCTGCTACTGCAGGTCCAAGTGACCACATTGTTCAATATGATGTAGTCAATGGAGCTTGTTCGGATTCTGATACTGAAACTGTTCATGTCGACGCTAATGTTGACGCTACTATAACTCCTATCGGTCCATTCTGCGAAGTGGATGCTGCAGCAGCTCTTACTGCTGTTTCTTCTGGTGGAATTTGGTCTGGTACTGGAGTTATAGGTAATAACTTTGACCCGGCTACAGCAGGTTCTGGTGACCATATTGTCCAATATGACGTTGTTAATGGTGTATGTTCAGATTCTGACACTGAGACTATTCATGTTGATTCAGATGTTGATGCTACAATAACCCCGGTTGCACCATTATGTGTAGCCGATGCCCCTGTTGTATTAACTGCTGTTACCGAAGGTGGTATTTGGTCTGGGGCTGGTGTTCTTGGAAATACTTTCGACCCTGCTGCCGCTGGTTCTGGAAATCACACAATTAATTATGTAGTAACAAATGGTATCTGTTCAGATAATGATGATATAATTATTGTTGTTGACGACATGGTTAATGCGACTATAACCCCAACTGATCCATTCTGCGAAAATGATCCTCCAGTTACACTAACAGCAATTACTCCGGGTGGAACTTGGTCTGGGACAGGAATTACTGATCCAATGTCTGGTATATTTACACCTTCAGCTGCAGGAGTTGGAGACCATATCATTACATATGATATAGGTGTTGGAGCTTGTACTGCTCAAGATAATATTACAATTCATATTGACGCTTCTGCAGATGCAACAATTACTCCAGTAAACCCAATGTGTGAAGATAACGGCATAATAACGTTAACTGCTGCACAAGCTGGTGGCACATGGGCAGGAACAGGTGTTAGTGGAAACACTTTCGATCCTATGATTGCTGGTCAAGGAGATCATACAATAACATATGATATTGTTCAGGGAGCTTGTTCTGATTCTGATCAAATCTCTATTCATGTTGACACAATTCCTGATGCAACAATTACTCCAACAGGTCCATATTGCGAAGATTTTGAATTTGCATACTTACAATCCGCTACTCCTGGTGGAACTTGGTCAGGCACCGGCATTACAAATCCTGCCACAGGTCAATTTTCTCCATTATTTTCAGGCCCGGGAGACTTTTTAATTACTTATGATATTATAAATGGAGTATGCTCTGATAGCGATTCGTTTACAATACACATTGATGAAATACTAGATGCAACAATAAATCCAATAGGAGCAATCTGTCAGAGTGCTGCACCAATAAATCTTTCAGCTGTAAATCCAGGTGGAACTTGGTCAGGTCAAGGGATTATAGACCCAATCAATGGGATATTAGATCCTTCTCTGGTAACACATGGAGATAACACTATGACATATACTCTGATAAATGGAGAATGTACTTCTAATGATTTACAGATATATCAAGTTGATGCTGCTGTTGATGCTACTATTTTAAGCAATCCAGGAACAATCTGTATTTCTGATGCACCGATTATCTTAAACTCTGTTGAAGCTGGTGGAGTTTGGAGTGGATCAGGAATTAGCAATCCAAACACAGGTGCATTTACTCCTTCTCTTGGTGGTCCAGGAACTCATGAAATAGTCTATTCCCGCGAAAATGGGACATGTCAAGATTCTGATACTATTTACATAACTATTGATCCTATTCCTGATGCTACTATTTTACCAATTGGTCCATTTTGCGAGACAGATGCTGCGACTTCATTAACTGCTGCAACTTCTGGCGGATTATGGTCTGGGACAGGTATAACTGGAAACACATTTGACCCAAGCACTGCCGGTTCAGGCAATCATATTATTACATATAATATTATTGTTGGAGCTTGTTCTAATTCAGATACTGAAACTATTCATGTTGATGAATCTGTTGATGCTACAATTACTCCTATCCCTCCAATATGTGAAAATAGTGACCCTATTACAATAACAACAATATCTACAGGAGGTATTTGGTCAGGAATCGGAATGACAGGCAATACATTTAATCCAAATGTTGCAGGTCCTGGCACACATACAATAAATTATTTAATAACAAATGGAGAATGTAGTGATACAGATAATATTGATATATTAGTTGATGAATATATTTCAGTAAATATTATTGTTCCGGCTCCATTATGTGAAAATGATCCTACAATAAATCTTGTTGCTAACATTCCTGGAGGAACTTGGACTGGACAGGGTATTGTTGATCCTGCCAACGGAACATTTGATCCATCTATTTCTGGTATAGGAATTTTTGACATTCATTATACTGTTACAAGTGGTGCATGTATAATTAATACAACAGCACAAATTACAGTTAATCCAAATCCTACAGCAATTATTTCAAATTTAGAATCTGATTATTGTGAAGGAAGTTCATTTATTACAATTGTAACAAGCCCCCCTGGAGGAACACTTAGTGGTCCTGGTATTTCAGGTCAAGTTTTTAATCCTTCTACTGCTGGCATAGGAACACACATTATACAATATGATATTACTAATGCATATGGTTGTTCAGATAATACTCAAACATCAGTAAATGTTGTTCCATCACCAGTTGTTGACGTTTCTCTCCCTTCATCAAACTACTGTTTTGATGATAGTGATGCAGCAACTATTTCTACAAACCCACCCGGAGGATCTTTATCTGGACCTGGTGTTATTGGCAATAAATTTATCCCAGTAAATGCAGGTAGCGGAACACATACAATTACATATCTATATACAGATGCTTTGGGTTGTGATGGTGTCGCTACATTTAACGTAGAAGTTAGTGAACCTCTTATGTTAGACATGTCAGGACATAGCCTTGTTTGCTTTGATGAAAATAATGGACAAGTAAGTGTAAATGTAACAGGAGGAGTGCCTCCATATACGTATCTTTGGGATGACCCTCTAAACACAACTACTTCTACAGTAAATAATTTATCTTCTGGAACTTATACAGTCACTGTCACAGACTCTTGGGGATGTGATGAAACAAATAATATTACAATATCTTCTCCAACATCACTAAACATTTCTATTAGCTCAACTATAAATCCAAATTGTTATGGAGAAATCTCAGGTTCTATTTCTGCAAGTGTATCTGGAGGGACTCCTCCATATACTTATATTTGGGATAATCCTGAATCGAGTACAACATCATACCTAAATAATCTTGGAGCAGGCACATACAATGTTACTATAACTGACCTTAACGGTTGTTCTGGAACGATAGGTACTACAATAACACAACCTAATGAGCTTATTGCTTCAATATCAAACTCAACAAATGTTACATGTAATGGAGGTAATGATGGCTCTGCAAATGTAAATGTTATTGGTGGGACTCCTCCTTTTAACTATATTTGGAATAATCCTTCGCAAACTCCACTTGCAACGGCAAATCATTTAGAAGCAGGTAATTATATCGTAACAATTACTGATGCAAATGGCTGTTCAGCACAAACTTCTATTGAAATAACTGAACCAACTGCTATAACATCTACAACAAACCATACAGACGTTGTCTGCACGCATAACCTTGGTTCTGCATCTGTTATAGCAAATGGCGGAATAGCTCCATATAGCTATTTATGGTCTAATGGAGAAACTAACACATCTATTTCAGATTTAATTTCCGGAACATATACTGTAACTATTACTGATAACAATTATTGTCAACAAATTACAAACATTGATATAGGAATTACCGGAAGTATTCATGCTAATATTCATGAAACTCAGGGAAACAACTGTTTTGGTGACAATAACGCAATATTACAAGGATATAGTAATAATGGCATTACTCCTTTAAATTATTTATGGTCTAATGGCTCACATGAAGAATATAATAACTACCTATCTTCTGGACATTATGAAATAACAATCATCGATGATTGGGGTTGTACAGGCTCTAATTCTTATGACATTCCTGAACTTCCTGAAATCGTTTTAAATGCTTCAATAACCAGTGTTGGATGTTTTGGAGATGAAAGTGGAGCAATTTCTCTACAAGTTTCTGGAGGAACACCATCATATCATATAGAATGGAGTACTGGCACGAATGGATTATCTATTGCGAACCTTAGTCCTGGCTCTTATACTGCAACTGTAACAGATGCAAACAGTTGTACTACAAGTGGAATATATAATGTTGGAGTTGCTAATCCAATTAATATTAACATCATTAGTAAAAATCCTAGTTGTTATGGATATAATGATGGGAATATAAATATCTCAACTTCTGGTGGCACTGCCCCTTTTAATTATTCATGGAATTATGAAGGAAATCACTTTTCCGGAAATAATGCAAATAATCTAAATGCTGGGATTTATGCTGTAACAATAAAAGATTCACAAGGTTGTCAAATGGACACTTTAATTGAACTTATAGAACCAGAAGAAATGGATTATTCATACATAACAATTAATCCGAGTTGTATTGGCAATGATGACGGATATATAGAAGTCACAGTAATTGGAGGAAATCCACCATACATATATGAATGGAACGATCAAACCTCATCGATTGAGTATATTGCAGGATTGATGCAAGGCAATTATCTTTTCACAATTACTGATAGTCAAGGTTGTAAAATATCAACAGAAGCTGTTGTTTTAGAAGACACTGACGTTGATTGCATTTCGATTCCTAATGCATTTACACCAAATAATGATGGAATAAACGAAACATGGATAATAGAAAACATAGAAATGTTCCCTTGGGCAATTATTCAAGTTTTTAACAGATGGGGACAACAAGTATTTGAAGGATATGGTTCGGGAGAACCTTGGGATGGAACATGGAACGGAAACATTGTTCCAACCGGATCTTATATTTACAGTGTTGACTTGCTAAATGGAACTAAATACTGCGGCATTGTAACAGTAGTACTATAAAACAATTATTAGTTATTTAAAATACAAGGATTAACATTCAAGACTCAAGGATCAAGAAGCATCTGTATTATTATAAATCCAGTAATGGTAAAAGAGAACTGAAAAAATTATCACAATAAACACTACCTCAAAAATCGTTACTAATGATTGTTTGTTCTTTTGTTAAATTCATAGTTTCTGACATTTTTTTAAGTTCTTATTTTACAATTACAAACTTCTTAAAAATGTTGGAAACTTTTTTATTAGACACACTTTTTTGGACGGGTATCATTAAAATAATGGTACAACCGTTAATAAAATAGTCTCAGAATAATTTGGACAATCAAAACATTTATTCATAATATTTTATAAATTTGTAATAAAGAATAATATCTCAATCAACCATTATCTTATAATAATATTTTATGAAGAAAATAACTGCTTTAATAATAATTACATTTAGTTTTACCTACATTTCTTTAGCAGACATGTTACCTATGGCATTAATCCCTGGAGGAAATGTTGCTCCTGCTCAAAATAATGATATTCAAATGCAATCAGAAATTATTACTATCACATTGTATCCAAAATATTTTCTTGTTAATGTAGATTATATTTTTAAGAATACAGGAAATGCACAGAAAGTTGCGATGGGGTTTCCTTCGTCTTCAAATGAAGGATGTTTGGCAACAAAAGATTTTAAGGCTTATGAAAACGATAGTGCTTTGTATGTATATAATAGTGAAGGTTCTTGGAATTTTTTTATTAAATCAAAACATTTTAATATTGACAATGTAAACGGTGGAATTGATAAGTTTCAGTGTTGCAATGTTTATTTTAAAGAAGGGGAAGAAAAAAAAATTAAAAATACATATAAATCAGAATATGGACATTGTTACTTAAAATATAACTATGGTACATATACACATAGATATTTTAATTATATATTACAGACAGGGAGTTTATGGAAAGATTCTATAGAATCAATAAGCTTAATTGTAAATACTGATCATTTGAATAATACTTTTAAACTAAAAGAATCATATTTTCAGGATAAAAAGTGTTCATTAGAAAATTTTGATACGATTTTTAATAATGTAGAACCAAATTTTGATTTTTCATTTTTACTTGAGTGTACAAAAGATATGGATTCAAAGTTTGCTTCTTCCACATTATATCCTCAGAAAGATTATAATTACAATATATCCAATATAGATGATGGAAATACGAAAACAGCATGGATTGAAGGTGTTGGATCCTATGGAATAAACGAACAGTTATTATTTACATCTAGTATAGATGAAAAATGGAATACATTAACCATACAAATAGATTCTATCGGGATTGTTAATGGATATGCTTTTAATGATACTATATATTCTCAAAACAGCAGAGTTAAGAAAATCAAAATTAGTTCTGGATTTCAATCAGGATATTTTGATGATAATTTTGAAATGATTGATTTTGATCAATTATTTGAAGATAAAAATACAGATACTTATTTTATTCTAAAAGATACTCCTGAAATGCAATATTTAGTTTTTAATCCCCCAATCAAAGCTAACACATTGATATTAACGATTTTGGACATTTATAAAGGATCTAAATATAGTGATACTGCAATATCTGAGATTGTGTTTTTTGTAAATCAAAATTGAAAATAAATAAACGCTACCATATCAGAGCATATTGATTGATAAATTACAAAGACAATAACAGCCGAAATTATTGCCTGTGACCAATGCGGTAAATTGATAAATCGATCGCGCCATTTATCCTTAAAATTATAGCTTAACCAATGTGTTATAAATCCAAATATCATCATTAACCAAACCTTATAATATCCTTGAATAATTTGTGGTATCAATTGGGGTGTAAATTCTGTTCCGATTCTATGCAACATAGTTGTTGCAGTATCATAATCCGGAGCTCTAAAAAACACTCTGGTAAATGTAATAAATCCAAAAGTGATCATGATTTTCCACACTGTGGCAATCGTATTATTATATTTTTCCCACGGGCTGATTTTTCTCCAATATTTGTATGTTACAACACCTAAGCCATTTAAACCTCCCCAAATCAAAAAATTCCAGCTGGAGCCATGCCATAAACCACCAAACAACATGGTAATCATAACATTTATATTGCGAACAATTCCTTTTTTTGCTGCAGGTGAAACTTTCATTAGCAATAATATGAAGGCAACTGCAATAACAATCCCTAAACTAACCCATAGATTCCCTGCAAGAAGCATTACAACTATCAGAATAAATGCAAAATTTATATATGTTCCTGCTGTAGCATTTCTGTTACCTCCAAGAGGAATATACAAATAATCTTTTAACCAGGATGAAAGTGAAATATGCCATCTTGACCAAAAATCACCACAGTTTTTAGCTTTATAGGGAGAATTAAAGTTTCTTGGTAGTCTGAAGCCCATTAGCAAGGCTACACCAATTGCTATATCGGTATATCCGGAGAAATCTACATATACTTGTAATGAATAGCCAATCATTGCCATTAGACTTTCAAAACCGGTGTACATATCTGGATTTGCAAAAACCCTATCGACAAAATTAACTGCGATATAATCACCTATCATGATCTTTTTTATAAGCCCTTTAAGTACCATAAAAAGAGCTAATCCAAACTCGTATCGTGTTAATTTAAATTTCTGATAAATTTGAGGGATAAAATCTTTTGCTCTAACAATCGGTCCGGCAACCAATTGTGGAAAAAATGATACATAAAATCCAAAGTCAATAATATTCTTTACCGGTTTTAACTCGCGCCTGTATATATCAAGCGTATATGACATTGTCTGGAAAGTAAAAAATGATATTCCAACAGGTAAAAATATTTTTGCAGTATCGAAATGTGTTCCGGTTAATAAGTTTGAAAACTCTGCCAAATAATTATACGCGACTAAATTGGTCCCAAACATATCGTTTATTGCAGAAGTAAAAAAGAATGAATACTTAAAATACGCAAGCACAAATAAGTTTACAAAAATGCTAAGTGCTAGTTGAAATTTTCTTACAACCGAACTTTCTGTATTGTATAACCACCAACCAATAAAGTAGTCGACAAGTGTACTAAAAATGATTAGAAAAAAGAAAAAACCACTTGATTTATAGTAAAAAAATAAGCTGAAAATTAATAGATAAAGAGATCTCCCTACGCGTTTATTTGATAAAAATGAATACCCAATAAGAACAACAGCAAAGAATCCCCAGAAGAAAAATCTTGTAAAGATTAATGGAGATTGCTCATTATAGGTAAATATGTCCTTAATAAAATCTATCATTTTGATTTTTCTCTTAGATGATCTTCATAATCTTTCATTATCGCATCAAATAACAAGCCTGCTAAGATTTTATATCCTGCACGAGTAAAATGTATCCTGTCTTTATTTGCAATATTATCATTTCTCCAGTAATTAATTGACTTACACCCTCCCATTACTCTAAACATATTCCAAACACATGCATTATAATCCTTTGCTAAATCAACCATTGAATTATAGACATCATTGTAATGTGGATTTACACCTCCACGATAATAATAAAAGTCATTATTTGTAGTGAAAATTATTGCACAATCAGGATTTACCATTAAAATCTTATCTGCAAGTTTTTTATAATTATGTATGTATGCCATTTTTGAAAAACTCTTTCCTGCTGCATCATTTACTCCAATAGAAAAAATTACCAAATCGGGATTAATTGCTTTTAAATGAATATCAAAATAATCTGCTTTAAGATATGAAAACGTAGCAGCTCCATTTATTCCAATACCTGTATAATTAATTCCCGGATTTGAGTTCTCAAGTAATGCACCATAAAACAAAAATTCTCCTTCTACAGTATCAACCCGGGTGATTCTCAAATCAAATGTGTCAATAGTTTCAGTTAAATAAAATTCTGTTGCCCTAAGTTCACGATTTACTAAAAATGTATCGATTAGTTCTTCCTGAGCTATACTTATTTGATAAATTGTATCATCAATATTATGAAAGACAGTAATTTTATCAAATCTCCTACTATTGATGTTTGCAACTGGATTAAAAAGAACTCGAATCTGTGCCAGACTATCAGTAGTTTTAGCAGTAATACCAATTAAACCAATAGTGTCGACAGGTTCTCTGTCTGTTACCTTTGAAATTTCCCACTCACCTTCGTAATCAGATCTGTAATAATATGGGTGATTTGTTTTTGCAATACTAAATGGGAATACCAGACCGGGAGCTCCTTCTGTATCAGGAATAATACTTTCAAATTGTTTTCTTAATGAATAAGACCAAATTCCTGCCTGTATGTGAGAACCTCCAAAGTGCAAAATTGATATCTGTCCCTCACCCTGAAAATACAGTTTATCAAGTTTATCAAAAAACTTATCTAAATTCGGGCTATCATCGAACTGCTCAAGGTAGCATGAATCATGCTGAATATAAAGATATTCCTTTTTGGAATAAGGTAGTCTGCCTGATTGAGCAAACAAGCTGCCGGCAACTAGAGACACAGCAAAAAATATCAATATAAACCTATTCAACTTCTTCAACTTTCTCGTTTTTAATTCTTTCTGTATAACTGGTTACCTCAAGTATAAAAGCATTATAAAACATATTCGAAATAATACTGGTTCCATAAGGAGTAAAATGTGTATAATCTGTCCCTGCTAACGGAGGATCAGCATTCACCCAAGCATTCATAGAATTATATCCACCCATTGCCTTATACATATCCCAATAAACTCCTCCAGCTTTATGAGTTGCTTTCTTTATCTCTTCAATAATATTTTCAAGATTTGAATAAGTTTCAAATTCATCCTTAACTTTAACAGACATATCGCTTGGTCCAATTACAATGATATTTACTTCAGGCACAGCACTTTTCAAATATGCTAACTGATAATAAAAGTAATTGCCAAATTGTTCTGCAGCCTTTTTATCTTCGATATAAGGTACCGAGTTACCTCCAAATTGCAATATAAACAAATCTGTTCCGAGATAAGCAAATGACTCAGAAAGAAGTTTTCCATCTGTAGTAGTAAATACTGTTCCGCTACTACCTCTTAATGCAATATTATCAATATAAACACCTGTCTGGTCTTCGAATGAAATAGCATAAAAATCAGGACTATCATACCCTTCAAACTCAAATTTTACATTTTCTATATAATCATTACTTGTATATTTAAATACAAACAAACTATCTCCGGCTTGCAAGGAGTCTGTAACAAGCACAACATCATCAGATGAAATTGTTATTTTTGATTTTGCTTTTGCATTTCCATAATACACGTATATTTCTTTAAATTTACGTGTATTTCCATAACCTATATCAGATTTTGTAAAACTCAACCATCCCGAATATGCTGACTCAGGTTGTGTCCAACTTGAGTCTGTTAATGGAGCAAATCTATTAAAAGCAATCATAGGACCATATTTCTCATGACCCATACTTTGATCTATAGCACCAAATCCTGTATAACGATACCAGTTTCCGCTATCTTCCTGCTTAATACTAAATTGAGAATAAACAACTACAGGAGAACATAATCCCATTCCAAACCCTCCATATCTTCCCTGCACTTTATTCCTAACAAAGGCAGTAATACGATCTCCCTCAATTTGACTGTCACCATAATGCATAATTCTCACCTTTTGCTCCTCATCTAAATTCGTCAGTTTCGCAAAAAAGTCATCGAGTGCTTCAGGCTTATCTTCGGGATATTCCATAGGAGTAACAAGCTTTTTTATCTCTTCGAGATCTATTTCTTTTGTTGTATCATTGAGAGGAACTAATGAGTCAATATTTATTTGATTTTTAACAATAGAATCTGTATTTAATAACAAAGAATTATCTTCCAGAAACATTTCTTCAAAACTGGGAAAATACAAAACCCATTCGTCATTTAAACGAATGCCGTCTTTAGGAAAGACTAACATAATAATTCCTAAAACCCCTATTACACCAAGAACAAAATATAAGATATGTTTTACTTTCATTTTTTCTTTTTAAATATTTTTAATTTTTGTCCAACTTGTAATTTCGAAGGATCTGATATCCCATTCCAAAACATAATATCTTCAGGGCTAGCCCAATCATAATTCTTTGCAATTCCATATGGAGAATCTCCAGATTTTATCTCATATGTCTCGACAAAGTCATAATCTCTCATAGAAAAATGTTCTTTTACTTTATTTGTCTCTTCATGTTTATTTTCTACTTCTTTAATTTCCTTCTGAATGTTTTTCTTTTCATATTGTTGCTTTGTCCCCTTTTTTACCCAAATACTAATTGTTTGACCAGCATAAATATTTGTTCCACTAATGTTGTTCCAATCTTTTAAATCGACAACCTTAACATCGTAATTTTCTGCAATAACACCAAGATTATCTCCAGATACAATTTTATACTTTATCTCTTCATAATCATCTCCCGGACTTACGCTTACATGTTCAGTATTATAGTAGGTATAATCATTTGAACTCGCAACAACAGGAACATATTTTGGAAAATAAACACTGTCAAGATATACTTGAATAGAATCATGAAGTTTTATATAATCTATTTTATAGGACTCCGGGATATTAATAATCTTCGGCTTTTCCCTACCATCAATATAGTTTCCGACAAATAATGGATTTAATGATTTAAGCAAATTAATATCGATACCTAGAGCTCCTGCAATTTGTCCAAAATGTATAATATCATTTACCAAAATCGTATCTGTTACTGCAATTGAATACGAACCGACATTGCTAAAATCAATTGTTTCATTTTCTCCCATCCATTTTGTTATAGCGAGTAGTCTATAAAAAGAATCCTTATCAATGCAATTTAGATTGTTGTAAACACTATCAAATGGCTGATCTCCAAAACCAGCTCTACGAACACTGGCAGGACCACAACAATATGCTGTTATTGCCATATCCCATGTCCTAAAATTTCTATGCAATTTATCTAAATATGAAAGAGCAGCATATGTATTACGTGAAATGTCAAGTCTTTCTTCATAACATGAGTCTGCTACAATTCCATATTTTACTGCAGGTAAATATTGTAAGCCCCAAATCCCATATCTATAATCAGAACCGGAATAATATTCATTCATTGCTGTAAAAACAATAGGCAAATATGTAATTCCTCTGGGGATTCTTTTCTGATCTGCAATTTCATAAACTGTCCTACTTATTCTATTCCATGAAAACAATAATCGACATTTGTCAAGATAGTCTAAATTTTGAAAACCTTCGTAATAATCCTGTGCCTGAGGAGGCAACTCATACTGCTCGAAGCCAAAATTAACAACATTATCGGAAGCTACAACAATATTAAAATTTTGTTGTTGTTGCCTGCAATAATCCTGTACCTCATCATCAAAAGACTCTAAACTCGAAAGATTACGTTTTAAGTTATTGAAATATGTATTCACATTGTACGTTTGGGCTCTCAAGCTGTGCACAATGAACAATGCAATTATAATCATACATATTTTAAGTATCTTCATTCAATAACAATTAAGCAACAAATATAGTCGTTTATTTATATTTTTAAAAGCAAGATATCAAATGATTAAAATAAAAATCTTCAGCGATAAAATGATTTAATTTAAAATTTTCATAAATTTGTAAAAACCAGTTAACAAACAAAAAACCTACAATTATGAAAACAAATTTACTTAGTTTAACTACAGTGGTATTTTCTGTTGCATTTTTTTTTATTGCAAACAGCATACAATCGCAAGAAGTAAGCACAGATATAAAACTAAATACAACAGACTATTATGATGTGGCGATGGATGGAGGTCATTGCATTGCTGTAGATGGGGATAATGTATATGCAATATGGCAAGGAATGTTGTCGGAAAATGAAAGCTATATTTATTTTACAAAGTCTACAGATGGAGGAGAAACTTTTTCAACAGAGTCTGCTATTTATACCGGGCCAATAGATGCTTATCATGTAATGTCCTCAATTGATGTTGCCAACAATAATATTTATATTGCATGGGTTGCAGCAACAAATGATGCAAATGATTGGAATGTATGGTTTACAAAATCAACAGATGGTGGGACTACATTTTCAACACCTACTCCAATTACAACAAATAACTCATCTGCGTTTCCAATTTTAAAAGCGCATGGTAGTAATGTTTATATTTTCTATGCAAACGCCGGCACTTATCCAATGGTTGACTATTATTTTATTAAGTCAATTGATAATGGTGACACTTGGGGTAGTGCAAGTCAGATAAATGACGGAACTTGTATTAGTGAAGTAATGTTCAGCAACCTAAATACTATGGAAAAAGATGCTACCGGGAATATTTACTTAGCCTGGACAGACGGTAGAAATGAAGATGCAAACGGTGACATATACTTTTGTAAATCTACTGATGGTGGAGACACTTTTTTGGGTAATGTAATGGTTAACGATATGACAATTCTTGATTCTGATTCCGTTCAACATTACCCAAGTATTGCAGTGGCTTCAGACAATAATGTTCTAGTTAACTTTATTGATTACCGACTAGGATCTGATGATTGGGCAAATGCCAGACCTTATATTGCAAATTCAAATGATGGAGGGACTTCATTTGCTCAGGAGCAATTGTTTTCTGGAATTGAGGGTTATTGCGGAAATGCGGTTTTAGCATCAAACAGTAGTCAAAATATAGCTTATGCAGCTTGTGCCAATTTAGATATGCATTTTGGAGTTTTTCTTTTTGTTTCTGATGATAATGGAGCAACTTATGGAGAGCATATTCCGATATCTGATGAATTTGATGTTGACCCAAAAGAAATACATGCACAAATGGATGAATACAATCAGGTTCATATAATTTGGAAAGACTCTAGAGTTGGAGTTGATGATAGCGATGTCTACTATAGTAAATACAACCCAGCACCAATGGGAACTGGAAATTTTATGAGTGACAAACTTGAGTTTTACCCAAATCCCGCAAATGATATTATAGAATTTTCAAATTTTAATAAAACTTCAATTGTTGAAATTTATTCTGTTAACGGTAAACTTGTTTTTAGTCAAAAAATAAACTGTAAAATTGACATTAACGAAATCCCTGCTGGAATGTATTTTATTAAAATTTTAGGAGAGGAAAAACCTATAAGTAAAAAGCTGATAAAATTATAAGTTCATGGCTAAGAGATTTCTTTTTCTTGGTACCGATGTCTGATGTCTCGACATTTTTGTTACAGAAGATTAGCTTCACTATAACACCTTAAGTGTCAAGATTGAATTGATATACAAATAGTAATCGCACAAGCTAAACATATCGGATTGATTCGATTTTTTGAGGAATGCAATAAAATCGAGTTTATTAGTAAAGTTACATTTGTGCAATTAGAAATAGTTTAATTATTCGTAATGATATTGCATGGATAAAGTTCCCGAGATTGTTCGGAAATGATAGAGTGTAGGCCTGATCAGGTAGTCCGGCCGCTCTAGCGGTGAATATAAATAAATAGAATTGTGGCAAGCCGACATGTCGTTTATAAAATAAAGCTCCAATAAGAAATATAGTCAATGCTTTATTTTATACTAGGTTGCCATACAATTCTTTTATTTATAGAGGTGGGATGAAGGCATTACCTGATCTTGATTCTTTGTAACTTTATGTTCATAGAATATTAATTTCAAAGGTATTCACGAGCTCACTTTGTTCGGTTCATCAAGGAGAAAGTTAGGGGAATAATTTTAAAGAATTGTGCTGGCATTGTTGTATTACTAGTAGTTTGAGTTTATTAGACCCTAGAAAATCGGATTGATTCAACTTATCAATGAATTTAGGCTAAGCATTTTAATCATTCATGACAAGTTTTGTGTTAAACATCTTCTCTGCATATTGGCATTGTCATACATCTTGCACCACCGCCACCTCGTGATAATTCTGAGCCCTCAATTGCTATAACACACTTTTCATAATCGTCGGTGTTTTTCTTACCACTAATTACATCTTTTGCTTTAATTACTTCAAAACCACCTTTGCTTAACTCATCAACAGTGTAAATATTTCTTTCATAACCAATTACTTTGCCTGGTGCAACTGCAAAAAAGTTAGCACCACTGTGCCATTGCTCTCTTTGCTGAATCCAAGGATCGGTAGTGCCACCACATACAAATGGTTTTAAGTCAAAACCAAGGCCTTTTAGTGCTGTAAGCATATTTTCTTGTTCACGAATTTGAACTTTACCGTTATCAGCACTAATTAGTACCGTTTGGTAACGATTTGGTCGTAAAATAACCGGTTCATAAACCATGCACTTATCTTTATCAATAAAAGTAAATACCATATCAAGGTGTATAAATGACTCGGGTTCGTAAGGTAATTCCTGAACAATAATATGCATCTTTTCCTTTTGTTCTTTTAATCTGTTTAAGATAAAATCAATACCCTGAGAAGTAGTTCTACTTCCAATCCCAATTAACAATACATCTTCTCTAGCGACTAAAACATCACCACCTTCTATCGTAATTTTAGGATCATAAAATTTATCCTCACAAGGATTAACTGTTGATGTCGAGAATGCAGGATGAAAATCAAAAATTGATTGCATAATTATTGACTCTCGTACTCGTACATTGTTTGCCATTTTTGCAATAAGAACTTTGTCATTTATGGCTATGGATGCATCGCGGGTAAAAAAGAAATTATGTAATGGTTTTAGCATATATCTTCGTTTACTTAGATATGATGTTAGATTATTTTTTTGTAACAAAACACCTTCGATAAGCTGTCTAGCTAATTCAGTATTGTTAAGCTCTTCAAGAATGTCTCTATGTAATTCTACTCCTTCATTTTTACAGATTTTTTCGATAAGGTTTTCGCGGACTCTGCTGTTTTGCAAGATATTCTCCAAAAGTTCTTTTACCTGATAAGTCTTTGTTAGATTATCTAAAACACCTGAAAGTTGTGAGTATTCTTGTTGGGCAACATGTAAATTTAGAATGTCACTATATAATGCTCTTTCTGCATTTTCAGGTGTCATGTTTTGTACTTCCGCTCCCGGAGTGTGTAAAATTACACCTTTAAGTTTTCCAATCTCTGAATTTAGCCTGATATTTAGTGCATTAGATGTCATACTTGTGAATTTTAGAGCGCAAAAGTACAACTTTTAATCAACTTGAGTACTATTTGCGATTAATGAATTGTTAATTTTTATATTTTTATACCTATTATAATTTTCAAATCGTGTAGCTTGAGTTTTTATGATCGATATTACATTATTAAGAAAAGCTAGAAATAGTTTTTTTATTTATATTCTTATTTTCTCTGGTTTATTCCTTTTTTCATGTAAAAAAAGCGTAAACTGGGATGTTGAATGCGACCAGGTAGAAGAGAAAATATTCGAAACTGACTTTTCTAATTGTGAAATTGTTGAGTACAACGATCATCAGGATAAAATCCAAAGAACAGATTCATTATCATCAGAATGGGATATTTTGCAAACTCATCATTGTATTGGAGATTTTCGCATTAGCTATGAAGACGGAAATCGAGACCAACGATATGCCGAAATTTGTGCAGATCCTACAAACCCTCATAATGATGTGATCAAATTCAAAATCATAGAACCGCATATACGAGAAGGAACACATAAAAAAGGGCGAGTTCAGTTTAATTTAAATGATAATCAATGCATAAAAGAATTTTATCAAAAAGTTCGTCTTTATATTCATCCGGATATGGAATACCTTAAACAATGGGACGAAAAGGTGCATTGGCTGTCATTTTTTGAATTCTGGAATAATGCAAATTTTGCCGGTGAAAGAAACCCGTTTAGAGTTACAGTAAGTTTGTTTAAATTAGATGAAGGACCAGTTGACGAAATGTATTTTGCAGTTGTTGGAGATCGAGATATTAGACTGGGAGGTTGGGACCCTATTTGGGTAGAAATAAATGAAGACTTCTCTGTTCCTTTTGGTACATGGATGGAAATAGAAATGTATCTGTTAGAAGGTGATGAAGACTCTGGCAGGTTTTATATGAGCGTAACACCAGATGGAGGAGAAAAAATAGTCATATTTGATATTCATAATACAACACAACATCCTCGTGAAAAACATTCCGATGGATACACACATATGAATCCATTGAAGCTATATACTAGTGATAAGCTTATTGAATTTATGTCAGATAATAATAAAAACCTGGAAATTTACTGGGACGACTGGGAGTTTCAAAGAAATTATAAAATTAACTAAGTTTTTTCTATTTCCATATCCATAAATATTTATCCTCTAAAATAAACATATGGACCATCTCCTGTTATACAAGATTACATATTTCCATAAAAACATTGAGTAAATCTTATTTTGCCAAGTACTTAGAAATTTTAGTTACTTTTGTAATTTTAAACTATTGACTGTAATTAATCTCATAAACAATGAGCTATAAATCAATAATCAATGCTATTGACTTTGCAACTTCCAATATTGCAGTAAGTATTTTAGGAGAAAAAAATGGGCTATCAACTTTTCTTTTTCATGGAGTAAACAAAGACAATAAAATTTCTAAAGCTCTTTTCCCTCAGGAGGAATTAACAATAAATCGTTTTAAAGAATTTATAGAAACCTTCTTAAATATTGGCTATAAATTCATTTGGCCTTCAGACATTCTTGAAGAAAAATTACAAAAAGATAAGAAATATGGATTGATAACTTTTGATGATGGTTATTTCAACAACACTTGGATTCAAGATATTTTAAAAGAATATAAAACTCCTGCAGTATTTTTCATCTCTACCGGACTAATGATAAATAATGAAAAGAATTGGTCAGATATTATTTATTTTGAAAGAAAAAAAAGAAACCAAAATGAAAAACTTATTCGAAAAGAAATAATTTCATTAAACCCATTACCTGTTGTACAAATAAAAGATTTTATCACAAATGAATTTGGGATTAATTCCTTTAAACCTCAAGGAGATGAAGACAGACCGCTCAATCCTGCAGAACTAAAATCATTCTCACAACAGCCTTATGTAATAATCGGAAATCACTCTCACAACCATGAAGTTTTAAAAAACTTATGTCCTGAAAAAATCAAAACTGAAATCAAAACATCTCAAAAAATACTAACAGAAATTACAGGGCTGAATCATGATTTCATTTCCTATCCTTATGGAGGATATTCAGAAGAAGTTATTAGTATATCTAAAGCATTAGGCTATAAACTTGGAATAACAACGATTCAGAAAAAGAACAACATCCCAATTTCCCAAAATGAACATATGACTTTAAATAGATTTAATCCTATTTATAAAAATGGATCATTTATGATAAATAAAATGCGTTCACGAATACAAGTCAAAACCATGTTAAAAGGAATACTTCAATGAAAATAGTTTGTTTTATAGGACCTCCACCATATTTACATCATTTTGTTAATGAAATAGCAAAACATCATGACATAGAATTAGTAATCAGAGAAAAAACTCCAAGAAATCAAATTTTAAAAAAGATTTTTAAAAAAGGCATATTAACTTCTATAAAAATTATATGGTATAAATTTAAAACCTCTTTTCGTTTTAAAGAGGACTATGATAAAATCTTAACTAATTGGCAGAGTCTTGCTTCAAATATAAAAGTTTTTAACACTCCTAGTATCAATGACATTTCGGTTAAACATAAAATCAAAGAAATAAATCCTGACATAATTATCGTACATGGAACCACAATAATAAAAAATCATATTATTGATAATATCCCTTTAGTTTTAAATCTACATTGGGGACTTTCCCCATATTACAGAGGATCCTACTGTACAGAATGGGCAATATTAAATAATGACCCATTAAATATAGGATACACAATTCATAAAATCAGCAATAAAATTGATGGAGGGGAAATACTAACTCAATCCAGAATCTCCATTGATAAAAACGATACTGCCAACAAAATTAATATGAAATTAACAAAATACGGCACAGATAAAATGATTGAAGTAATTCACAGATTAAAAAACAATGAAACTCTTGTATTCTATCCTCAAAATGATGCTGTCGGAAATTTGTACTTAACAAAACACTGGAGTTTTAAGCTACACAAAAAAATAAGAGCACTTGAAAAAAAAGATGCTATATTTAATATGACAAAAAACACTAATAATAAACCTCAAGTAATTATTGAATATTAGTGTATCCATTAAAAATATAATACCTAAAATCCGCAAGTAAATAATTTTGTTTTTAAATTATTCGATTTTAG
>CAYUWD010000068.1:0-19874 GCA_964448235.1 uncultured Bacteroidales bacterium
AGTCATAATATTTAAAACGTTATATACAATCGATGTTTATAAGATATCAGTGTGCAGGATATAATTATGCGGAACATGAGTTTATTGAATAATAAGCAATGAATAATAAACAATAGAAAAAAAACAAATTCCAAACATTTTCATTAGTTCTCAAACTTTCCAACGTAAAATTGTCTTCTGATTAAGTCAGGGCGTGTCTTAAAGACACACTCTGACTGGCAAGATCGAATTATGTTTTCACAAACTTCCCAACATAAAACTTACCCTCAGCCCAAATATTTACTGTATATACACCAGCAGGTAATTGCGAGACATTCAGTTCAATGGCAGTTTGTTTATTCAGGGTGAGACTTTGAGTCACGCCCTGACTGTCAATATCAATCCACAAACAACCTTTTGCATCGTAAATTTTTATATGTGCAGTATTTGTTTGCCCGGTAAGTGTAATTGTTGTTTTTTCGCTTGCAGGATTAGGGTAGATTTCTGTATTAAGTGCATTTATTGTATGCCTGATATTAGTTGTGCCACAACCCTCTTCCAAACAACCCATAGAGTCAACTTTTATTACAAGACCTTGTTGTGTGCCGGAGGGAAACACAATTTAGATAAAAATTGCACGAAAAAAAATAGTAGAAATCAGTAAAATTAGAATTTGTAATACAATTATAAGTGTTTTTTTATTTTATTCGCAAGATCTTCAAATTCTTCGTGTGTCATACTAATTTTAGGGTTGGAAAAAGATAAATCAGATTCTTTATCCATTGGAATAAGATGCATATGTGCATGTGGGACTTCAAGACCAAGAACTGTAAGCCCAATTCTTTTACAATCTACTTCTTTCTCTATTGCAAGAGCAATCTTTTTTGCAAACACTATAAGTTGAGCAAGAGTTTCATCTTTATTGTCAAAGATATAGTCAATTTCTATTTTCGGAATTACTAAAGTATGTCCTTTTTTCAAGGGATTAATATCTAAAAACGAGATAAAATTATTGTTTTCAGCAATTTTATAACATGGGATTTCTCCATTTATTATTTTTGTAAAAATACTAGACATAATTAAATCGAAATATTAATTATCTTAAAAGAGACAGTTCCGTTAGGAACTTGAATTTCAACGATATCGCCTACTTTTTTCCCTAAAAGGCCTTGTGCAATAGGAGTGTTTACAGAGATCTTTTTTTCTTTGAGATTTGCTTCAGATTCTGAAACAATTGTATATTCCATTTCTGAATTAGTTTTTAGGTTTTTAAGCCTTACAACATTTAATATTTGTACAGTTTCTGTATCTATCTGTGTTGGATCAATAACTCGAGCATTTCTAACAGTTTCCTGAAGCTTACTAATTTTCATTTCAAGTAATCCTTGAGCTTCTTTTGCTGCATCATATTCAGCATTTTCTGATAAATCACCTTTATCACGTGCTTCAGCAATTTGCTTAGAAATATGAGGCCTGTCAATATTAACAAGTTTATCTAATTCTTTTCTGAGTTTTATGAGACCCTCTTCTGTTAAATATGAAATTTCAGACATATCTAAAAATTTAAATTGAATATAAATAAAAAGAAACCCCTTTGTCAGAGATTTCTAGAAACAAAATTAGTAATAAAATTAATACAAAAGCAAAAAATATCATAAAATGTTTATAAAATGTTACTATAAAAAAATAAAAGTCGCTAAATGCGACTTTTATTGTTCAACTAACATCAAACACTATAACGCCTATAGTGCACCTTCATCATAGGCTTTTTCGCCGTGCAGTGATTCGTCAAGACCAAGATCTTCGTCTTGTTCACTAACTTTAACTTTAGTAATAAAGTTGATAACAAACAGCATTAAGTAAGTAAAGACAAAGGCATAGACTGCTGCTATTACAACGGCAATAACCTGTTTACCAAAGAAAGTTGCATCTCCGTCAATTAGACCTGCTTGGCCACCAACCGCTTGAACGGCAAAAACACCTAGAAGAATAGTTCCTAGAACTCCACCCATTCCGTGGACTCCCCAAACGTCAAGAGCATCGTCCCAACCAAGTCTGTTTTTAAGCTGTACAGCTAAATAACAAACTAAACCGGCGGCAATACCAATAACCATTGCAGCCCATAATGGGACAAATCCGGCAGCAGGAGTAATTGTTGCAAGACCTGCAACTGCACCTGTTAATAAACCGACAAATTTTGGTTTTCCTTCTCTTACCCATTCAATAATTAGCCATGTAATTGCTGCAAATGAAGCAGCTACGTCAGTATTAAGGAAAGCAAGTGTTGTTATTTCATCAACAGCTAATTCAGAACCGGCATTGAATCCATACCAACCAAACCAAAGAAGACCGGTACCAATAGCTACCAGTGGAATAGAGTTTGGTGGTGAGGCTGTATCGCGACGCTTACCAACATAGAATACAGATGCAAGAGCTGCGAAACCAGCAGTAGCATGTACTACAATACCTCCGGCAAAGTCAAGAACACCCCATTGAGTTAGTAAACCACCACCCCAAATCATATGTACAAATGGATAATAAACAAAAACTTGCCATGCAATTAGGAAAATAAGATAAGATTTAAATGTAATACGATTTACAAAAGCTCCGGTAATTAGTGCAGGAGTGATAATTGCAAACATCATTTGATAAGCAATAAATATGTAAGTAGGGTAGTTTTTACCACCTGTAGCATCAAAAGCTTGATCAAAAGGTATATTGTTTAAAAATGCAAAATCGAAATTTCCAATTATACCACCCTCACCACCACTAAAACATAAGGAATACCCAAAAGTAATCCACATAATAGTTGTGATCCCAAGTGATAAAAATGTTTGCATAATAATACCAAGAATATTTCTTTTACCAGCTAAACCACCATAAAAGAAAGCAAGTCCGGGAGTCATTAACATAACAAGGCTTGTAGATAGAATCATGAAAGCCGTTGTTCCTGAATCAAAAATAGCATTAAAAATCATAATAGTGTGTATTAAAATTAATATTTGGTTTAATTATATAGCCTAGAATGAGAATCCAGCTACTAAAAAAATATTCCCTTTCATAGGATTAGTAATTAAATTCACATTAAGGGGCATTTGGAAAGTCTCTGTAATATTTAAGGTTTTCTCAGCAGAGAAACCAAAATTACAAACACCAAGGTCGTCACCATAAAATCCACCAACTGGAATAACTGCATTCATATCGTCGTCAGAAGCAGGAGTAAGATTTACACCCATGAATACTGATACAGGCATACCTTTAATTTCTGGTGAGTATGTTAATTCACAGTATGTAGAATATCTATTGTCTCCATTTGCATCATAATCTACTCCATAAACGAGTGTTCCTACAAGAAATGACAGGGGTAGATTCTCTGTCCCATTAAATGAAAGAGATGCTTCAAATACATGTACTGTATTACTGTCATAAACAAAATAGTCGTTTTCTGCTCCGTCTGTTGGGAAGAAATAGTCCGTGAATGTAACGCTAAACATGTCGTCTGCAAATGTGTATCCAAGATAGATGTCAGCTTCCTGAGCTGGAGAGTTTATGTTTGTTGTGTATGCTCCCCATGTTCCAATTGTGAATCCTTTTGCAGAGTATTCAAGACAAGGCTGAAGACTTGGAGAAGCTCCAAAATCTGTACCTCTCCATACATATCTGCTATAAAGGTCAACGTATACACTAATTGGAGATTCGTCCTGAGCATTTATGCTACTGCAAATTCCAATAAATAGAAATAAAAAAGTAATAGTAAAAAGTCCGATTTTGTTCATAATGATAACATTTTAATTTGTTATGCAAATATGAAAAAGCTTGTGTTTGTAGTCAATTCGGGATACTCTGAATTAAATTATGAGAATGTCGGAAAGTTTTTACGTGAATCACGTAAAGTTATAACTTTATAATCTGGTGTTTAATTGCGGTTTTTATAAGATCAACTTGTGATTTTAGATTTAATTTCTGCAATATATGAGTTTTGTGGGATTCAACAGTACGTACTGATATAAACAAATTGTCAGCGATTTCAGCATTGGTATATCCTTCTGCGTATAGTTTTAAAACTTCTAATTCGCGTTTTGATAAGATACTTCTTGGGTCAAGTTCTTCTTTATTTTCAGTTTTTTGATATCCTTTTATTATCGTTTGTGAAATATCATGATTGAAATATATCTCACCCTGATGAATTTTTTTTATCGCAAAAAGTAATTCTTCGTGACCTGTTTCTTTTGGAAGATATCCTGAAGCACCATTTTTTATAGAGTTCATTACAAACTCTTCGCTTTGATGCATTGATAGCATCAGAACTTTTATGTCTGGATGGTCTTTACTTACTTTTTTGCATAAGTCAATTCCAGATTTTTCAGGAAGGGTAATATCAGTAATTACAATATCCGGTTTTTCCTTTTTTAAAAAGCTGACAGCTTCGTCATAAGTGCCGGCTTCACCACATATATTTATGTTATTATCATCTGAAAGAACAGATTTTATTCCATCTCTGAACATTTTATGATCATCAACTAAAAGAATGCTAATTTTACTCATTGTAATCTGGATTTGGTGTTTCAATAATAATTTTAGTTCCTTGTTCCGGTTTTGAAGTAATTCTACATTTCCCATTTAATAGCTTAACTCTTTCCCGAATGTTTACTAAGCCATTTGATCTTGTGTTTGTTTGTACATTCGGATTAAATCCTTGTCCGTCATCAAAAATGGTAAGTTTAATTATGTTTGATTCCAAAAATAATCTGATACTTATTTCTTTTGGATTTGCATGTTTAATAGCATTTGTTATTGCCTCCTGAATAATCCTGTATAAATATGTAGAGGTTTTTAGATGATTTATTGTCTCAATGTTTGTTTCGAAATTTGACTTTATATTGTAATTATGAGAAACTTCATTACATAAATTTTCTATCCCTTTTATTAACCCAAATTCTTTTAAAATAGAGGGCATTAGGTCGTTTGAAATATTTCTGACATCTTTTACAGTTTGTTGAAGTATACTTTGTGTGTCTTCGATAATTCCATCATCATTTTTAGACTTTCCTTTAATCCTGCCCAATCTCATTTTTACACTCAACAGAAGTTGTCCAATACCGTCATGTAACTCTCTTGACAATCTTTGCCTTTCATTTTCCTGCCAGTCGATCATTTCCTGAACTCGATTCATCCTGTCGTAATCCAGTTTTTTCTTTTGCTGGTCGATTTTCTTTGCCATTTGATTGAATGTAAGCGAAAGTTGACCGATTTCATCATTATTTCTTACAGGAACTTCTACATTGTAATTACCATCTGAAATTTCGTCTGCAGCTTTTTTTAGCTTTGATATCGGTTTAGTAATTGTGATTATTAAAATCATTACAACAGCGGTAAACATGATTGTACCAAGTATACCCAGAAAAATTATACTATCACGAAAAGCTTCAACAGGAATTAATGCTTCTTTGTAATCGATCTCAGCGAAAATCATCCATTGAGTATCTCCCCATTGAATTACACCATGCGAGCTGAGTACTTTTGCATTTCTGTAGTCAACAACCATGCTTGTTCCGGATTTTTTAGGGTTTTCTTGTTTGATTAGTGGATTTGGTACTTGTGTATGAAGCACTGATTTTTCTAAAAAACGAGATTGACTTCTCATTAAATGATCCTGTCCGACTAAATAAACTTCTCCACTTGCTCCCAAACCATTGTAAGGGTTGTCTTCAAGCATGATGTTGTTTATTTGTGTTGATGGAATTTCAAAACCAATATATGCATTGTTGTTTTCGCATTTTATTTTTGTAAGAATGAAAAACACAATCTCATTATTTTCATTTACAAGCAAATCAGTAATAATTGTTTGATCATTTACTGTATTTACATTAAAGTAATTTTCGAGATTTAGAAGATTGATTTTTGAGAATTCATCATCTGAGATGCTTGTATTTATAGAAAATGTACCTGATTCAGAGTGAACCAAAAATCTGTTGACTTGTCCTTGCATGCGTAAATAATCACCAATAAAATGATTAAATTCATCAATATCAATAATAGAAGGAGAGAGGGTGTCATTTTTTATAACACATTCAAAAATACTTGCTGCATCCGAAGTATTTGCAAACTGACCTAATTCAAGAACTTTTGTATTAAGAAAATTCTCTATCCTTTGTGTTTTTTCAAATCTGACAGATGTTAACTGGTCGTACGTTCTTGAAATAATTGCATCTTTATTGGTGCTATAGGTAAATATTCCTACAAAAAGCATAGCAATAATAATTACCAGAGTTATAATCCCGGATAATTTGTATGTTACTGAAATATTCTTGAGCTTTCCTAGCATGCAGGCAATTTTCCTGCAATTTACATAAAATCATTTGAAAACTAAAAATCAGCTTTTAGAATAGCATTAATAATTACTCACAAATATTTTAATAACTTTTCTCCAACTCCGGGAACTTCCACATGAATAATGTACATTCCATTTGCAATTTTATTCCCGAATTTATCAGTTAAATTCCATTGGTAATATGAATTTGAATCATTCTTAGATATTTTTCTAATAAGATAACCAGAAGCATTATAAATTGAAATATTAGCATTTTGTGGAAGATTAATTATCCTGACATAATCTTGATAGACGTAATTTTCATAATGATTTTCCCTAAAAAATGGGTTAGGAGTGATGTTTATTGTCTCGAGAGGTTCAGAAAGTACATCTTAGTTTGAAGTTTCTGCCTTAAGTCCATGAGTAGAGAATTTGAAGACTGGGAAGTTGTTATCTATTGGATTATTTATTTCAAATTCACCTTTTCCCTGATGATATGGAGTGGCAACACGAAGTATTATTTTAACATCACAATCAAGAAAATTGAATTCAGGGTTTTGAATTGGAATTGCACACCACATAGCTGATGTCCATACATTTTTTAAATGAATTATTGCTTCTTCGTTTTCTTCGTATGAGATCAAGTTGTTGTAAATCCATTGGCATGAGTCGTATCTAGGAGAATTTTAAAAGAGGTCTGATATTCCTAGACTGTTTCCCATAATGTAAATAACATGCTTTCCTCCCCAAATTAAATCATTTGTTGTTTCAATAGTAGAAGTAGGGTTCCATATCAAGTCAGCTCCATTTTCACCTTCCATCCATGAATCTTCTCCAAATACTATGTTTAACCTTGTTTAAACCATTTTCCTGTTCTAAAAATTTGCATAATACTCTTTCTGTTTGTTCTTTTGTTAAATTCATAGTTTCTGACATTTTTTTAAGTTCTTATTTTACAATTACAAACTTCTTAAAAATGTTGGAAACTTTTTTATTAGACACACTTTTTTGGACGGGTATCTTCAAATTACAAAAAAATATAATAAAAAGCAATGAAGTTAAAGTTAAATTCAAAAAAAATCCCGTTAAACGGGATTTTTTTAAAGATATATTATAATTTTTTAATTATAGAGTTACTCTTGCACCAAATGTGTGAACTCCACCAAATGGACTTGTAAATCTATACGAATAATCAATTGCAAGAACGGATTTATTTTCTTTATTTACAGGAACTTGAAGAGTCATACCTGCAGTTGGTCCTGTAAATGCAGTAGAACGTGTGTCAACTTCAAGTATTCCATCCTCATAGATATAACCACCTCTTAAGAAGAAATACTCTTTAAAGCCATACTCCATACCAATATGATATTGATCTTTTGTAAAAGAATTTGAAGTGAAATTTGCTGCTATAACAAGATTGTGAGCAGAAGAAACAGTTTCATTAACTTCATCAACTTTTGGAGCTAATCTGAAATGATATGAAAACCCAATTTTAATAAGAGAAGGTAGTTCAAATTCCTGACTACGATGTTCTATAGTCATACTAGTTCCATTTTCTGAAAATCCTGTAAAAGATAAACCATCACCTGTATATTTCATAGTAGTACCTACATTTTTCATAGTGATACCAAAATGAAGATTATCTCTATTTCTATTACCTGCTTTATCTTTACCAAGGCCTGTTACATATTGAATTCCTGCATCAATAGCAAAACCTCCCGAACCACAATTAAAGATACTTTCATTTATCATTTTAACAGCAATACCACCATATATGCTATTAGAGAATTCTCTGGCATATCCTAAAGTAATTGTATTAAAAGTTGGATTATAAGTACCTATACCACCTTCTGGTAAATCTGCTGTTGTAATATCGATTTTACCCCAGTTCATGTTCATAACACTAAGACCAAGAACGCCTGTTTCACCAACTTTAGTAGAAAATCCTCCACTATTTAAAACAACTCCGGCACCTGCCATCCATTGAGTGTTAGTAAAAGCGAGTTCTGTTTTACGAGTAAATGCCATACCGGCAATGTTTTGGTACATACCTTCAAGACCGACTACGCATGCAACGTTAGCATCTCCCCAACCTGTGCTTCTAGCCCAGGGGTTAATCAATAATTCTGCTGCACCACTAGAACCAACTCGCTGCTCATTTCCTGCAAATGCTTCAGTTGATAAAATACTTACTGTGAATGCTACCAGTATTGTTGAAATTAAATATAAATTTTTCATATTTTTTGATTTATATTATGAACAATTTTAGAAATTATTTAAGTCAATTGGACGTAATGCACCAAACCACTTAACGATTTTCTCACCTACACCAGGCACATTAACATGTACAATATAAACACCACTTGATATACTAATCCCGTATGTATTTTTTAAATCCCATTGCACAATTGTGCTTTGACTGTCTTTATTAAATTTACGAACTAAACCACCACTAGCATTATAAATAGAGATAACGCATTTTTCTGGCAAGTTAGTTATTCTTACATAGTTATCTAATTGAGTGTTTTCATAATATGAATTACCATAATATGGATTTGGAACAACTCTTATCAAATCTAATGCACTTACAGCTTGATCGTGATCCTCTGTTAATGTTTTAACATCCGATGTGTTAAATGTAAACATTGGATAGTTTCCGTTAACAGGTTCTTCAAGAGCATTATCAAATTTAGCTAGCATATATGGCATAGATGTACGAAGTTTAATAGTAACATCTGTTTCCAAAAGGTCAAAATCTGGATTTTTCATTGGAATTGCACACCACATAGCAGATTCCCAAATGCTTTTAAACCAAATTGTCGAACTATAACCACTCTCTTCATATTTTTTAAAGTTTTCATAAATGTATTTACATGAATCATAAGCAGGTACAGTAAACATATTTGGTGTTGAGAAGTTTCCATTATTTCTCATAATGTATATAACATGTTTACCACCAAGTCTTGGTCCATTCTCGGAATAAAGACCTTGTGAATAAAATTTGTCAGATGGGTTCCATATCATATCTGCGCCATTTTCTCCTGACATCCATGAATCTTCTCCAAAAACAATGTTTAATCTTTCACCGGTTGTTACATCAATTGCATATCCAGGGAACCAACCTAGACCTGTTGTACTGTCGTTAAGAGGATTCCCTTCTTTATCAACTGATGGGCTTGTTCTCATAGAAAACTTAACAGCATTATCAATTGATCTGTAATTGACAGCCGGAGTAATAGCTAATGGTAGTCCACATTCATCGTCGGTAGTCCATTCATTTTCACACATTTCAATTACACAGCATCTTGTCCATTTTGATGTATCACTTGTTATTACAAGGTCAACACTAGAGATAGGTTGCTTTTTCTGAATGTCGAGAGATGAACGGATAGAATTTGCAATGCCGTATTTACAATCACTAACTAAGAAATAGGGAGCCCATATTCCTCCTAGAATTTTTTCAAAATATTGATTTCTGTCATAAAAATCAGTACTTGTTTTATAGTCATCAAAACTTATGTCAATACAATCGCTAATAGCATCTTCATTAGAATAAGTTCCTGATCTAATCCAGTTTAGTGCATCCTGACCATCTCCATCTGGAACAAAATATAACCATGGCTTTGTCTCATCTTCAAATGTCATGGATGCAGATAAGAACCCATTTTGATATAAATTTTTATTAAAACATGCAGGTAAGTTTACTTGAGAAAGAGATATTGAGAAACCCCAGTCAATAAATAATTGTTCATATGATTCTTCAAGTTGAACCATAACTTCACTTACAATACTATCGCCTGAAGAATTGTATATAGTATAACTAAAAGGAGAATAATTCTCATATTCCAAATAAGTACCGTTATTAACACCCATTACTCCTGTAGAAGATGTTGATACTTCATTAAACTTAATTGTGTAACTGTCTTCTGGAACATTTAATGGATCAATAATTTTTATGTCTATTGGTCCATAACTATTAATATATTTTCTAGTAGTTGCTTTCCATGGATACCCAGACATTATTTCATCAATTGTTTCTTGTGTTAATTCAAGAATGTTATTTCCATTTCCAAAACCTTCATGCATAGTAATATTAGGTCCATAACCATAATCTCCTTGAATTATTGTTCCACCTGTTTCAGGATCATTTATATGAGGGATTGCAGTATATTTCCTAATATTATTACGACCTGCAAGATATGGTTTTTTCTGACCTAAGAAAGTCTCCTGAATAGATTGATTGTAAAGCATAGAATTATTGTATCCATATGCAAGGACTGAGTAATAATATTCTCTGTTGTTTATTAATCGAGAATCTCCTGAAGCAAAAACATCAGTTTCAATAGCGAATGTATGAACTATTCCATTATCAGTACCATTGACTTCTTCAATAGGCATATTTGCTCCAAGTTCATCTGACCAAACATAATTAACAATTTGGTCGATATCATCTTTAATGTCACATTGAAATACTTCTCTAACTAAAGCATCATTATATCTGTCAGAAATACTAACCTCTGTATTTTCATATTGAAATACTTGATAACCTTGGAAACGATAAAACTCATCGCAAGGGTCAATATCTGAAGTACAAACAATTGATGGGTCTTTTTCTACATATTCTTCAAGATAATTATTACTTGAAGATTTATTATAAATATGGAAGATTAAACGTTTATCCATTTCTATTATTTTGAGTTCAGGAGCATCTGGTCCATCAAGAACACGGAAACAATTTTCAAAAAGAATTTGAGCTTTATCATCTGCATTTCTAACATATTCTACAGATTCCCATGCACCACCCGAAGGAGCGCGAGCATAAACAGCACCAAGTGTAATATCGTTTACAGCTCCTGGATATAATGTAAAAGGACCAGCTGATTGTACAAATCTTCTATCTCCTTTTGGATTTGGAGATGATCCTGTTCCGAGAGGTTCTTCTTCTGACCAGTTATCTTGAGGAATTCCTCCTTGTCCCCAACCACAAGGATCTGTAGTTGGAGTTCCCGGGAACATAAAATCTGCTTTAATATCTAATGCTCCTCCTTGATAGTGACCTGTTCCTCCATAAGATAATGGAGTATTGTCAAGCCAAAATCCTGTAAGATAATTATAATGTTCTGCAGCTGTTGATGGGTCTAAAGTATTTTCATTCGCACCCGTTCCAGAATTATTAAAATATAAGAATCGTCTCATACCCCAACGTTCATTATCTATTGTGCCATCTTCGAAATTAAGTCCATTAATATTCCCATTAAGGATATCTCCTTTTTCACAATTAAGAACTTTTATACCATCAATAGTATCGTAACTTGTACTATTATCTTTTCCATCAGGATCTTGATAAGGACCTTCGAAAAAGTCAATACCAATAGATGGTGGTTGTTTTCCATAGCCATTAATACCTTCAGCAGTTTCATCATCATCATCACCATTATACATATATCCTAACCCACGTTGTACATCACAACCTGTATAGTCATCTTTTGCAAAACCTAAATCTGCATCAGTCCATACTCCAAAAAATGTTTCAAATAATGTATATGTAGATCTATTTATAATATTGTAATTATAAAATGTCATGTCATTTAGTTCATCATTTGTGGTAAAAGCAAAAGCTTGAGCTCTAAATTCCATTCCAATTGCTGCACCTCCTGTTTCTGTGTGAATATTACCTTTATCATTATATACCCACCATAAAGTTTCATCTCCAAATAATTTTGGTTCTCTATTACGTGGTCTTAAACAATCTGGATCATCTGTAATGCCTTCATTTGTAAATTCGTAATATGGAAAGTCTCCAAATAATGGATTGTAATAACCATCACCATCAACATCCCAAAAAGGAGCAAGATTGTAATCGTATCCTCCTTCAGGACCATGAGCAGGCCAATTCATAATTATATCAGGAATTGAATATGCAGGAAATTGATCTTCAACATCACAATCTACATCTTGTGTACATGCATACCAATCTCTAAATTCTTTAACCATATCTTTTGTGATGTAAAAATGTTTATCATACTCACGACAAATTTCTCTGCTTACTGTTGCAATTTCAGGACCTGAGGTAATTAGTGGACCAGGCCAATAATCGATACCGTATTGTCTGAATTTTTGAGCAGCAAGTTTTAACTGATCATTAGCATCTTTACCACCAACCCAGATAGCTCCTGCAAAAAGAGCACTTGTGTTTCCATCAGCAGGAACTATATAAAATGCATCTTGAAAGTCCCACCACATATCACCACCAGTATGAATTAATGCTCTAACATTGTTGATGCTTAATTCTGTAGAGGTTTTTCCTGGATCACAATTCTCTGTTGCACGAGTAGTTGGAGGTGGAGTACTTTGAACCCCATGCCATTTGTCTGCAAACATGTAGTTCGAAATAACACTTAAGACAGCAATAAATAATATTCTTTTTAGGCTTTTCATATTTCGCTATTTATAATTCTTTTGTAACAAATCTTAATTAAAAATTAAACTGCACTCCTAATCTAATAGTTCTAGGTAAACTATAGTTATATGGAGAATTTATGTACATAGCATAGTAATTTCTGTATGCTTCAACATCATTTTGTGTTGCGATAGTAGATTGATAATCTGCAAAATTCAAGAACCCATCATCATCAGGATTGCCAGTATAATCATAAACACCAATAACATTCATTGTGTTTAATAAGTTGGATATTTCTAGATATACATTAAGATATCCATACTTTTCTTTAGATCCATCATCTTTTTTATCAGCAAGTTTTAGTTTAATGTCACGATCTAAACGCATATTTATAGTTGTTCTCCAAGGTTTACGAGAACCATTAAGTGAACCTACAATTGTACCTGCACTTGGTCTGTTACGTTTTGTATAAGGAGATCCTGAACCTGAATTAATTACAAAGTTAACTCCAGTATTTGCTAAAATACTTTTACCTGCAATTTTTGGCCCGTTATATGGTGTTCCTGATACTTTACCTCCGTAACGATAATCTACTGTAATAGCAAAGTTATTTCTTTGATCGAAATCAAGTGGAATAGTAGTTCTAAGATTTGGTTTGTCTGATTTTACAATTGCAGCTCCTGATTCAAAACTTGAACCTGTCCCATTTGCAAATTGTAATGTGTAAGATGCTCTTAAGGTTACATTACCAGTTCTTCTTAAATCATATGTTGCTCCAAATCCTTTTACAGTACCAAAGTCAATATTACCATAAGTAAAATAATCGATTGGATATGCACCATTAACTGCAATAGCTTGCTGCATGTCGCGCATTTCGCGATAAAATGCTGATAGTTTTAAGGCAGAAGTGTTACCAAGTTTTTGTTGAAATCCTAATTCATAATCAATAGTTTTTTCTGTTTTTAGATTTGGATTATTTATTAAATCTGAACTATTTTGATAAATGAATAAATAATCTAATGGATTTAAACGAGCAGCATAACTAGGTCTTTTAGATAAAATGTCGTAATGCGCAAAGAATAATGCTTCGTCCGAAATTGGGAATGAGAATGAAATACGAGGCATAACTACAATTTGAGGCTTGTAATCTTCAAATGCACTACTATTTAATTCTTCATCTGGATCAAGTAAATATGGAGCCATACCATTTGGACTTGCAATAAGAATTGGATTTTCAATTTCAGTTCCTGTTGCATCATACCAAATAGAACCAACACGATAACCATTAATTCCACTTGGTGAGGATAAGTCATTTACGTAAATAACTGCATTTTCCGGAATGTTTTCAGGATGATCTATACTTGCAATAAGACCTCTTTCATCTGTATCTCCAACTGTATATGCTTCATGAAGAGTGTATTGATCTTTTAAAACCATTTGATTAGCATCATATCTGTCAACACGGATACCTATATTAAATATAAGATCTTTAAAAGCAAATTTGTCTTGGATATAACCTGCAATATAATTTGGTTCAAATGGAGCGATAGGTCTTTCTCTGTATCCTTCGTCATTTGTTTTATTAAAGAAATCATCAAATGTAGGTTTGTAATTTAATTTATCTCCTTTATAATCATATCCATAATATGCAACATAGCTACTTCCTTGATTAAATAATTCATCAGGGCTAAACCAACTCAATTCGAAAGTATCAGGATCATATGAATCAATATCAATCCAGTCTAAACCATCAACCTCTAATCCTAATGATTCTCTTAAATTAATATCAAATCTTGATTGTGAAGTTTCATTATATAGTCTTGGATATGCAATTGTGTCAAGAAAAATACCATTCTCGTCTCTATAAATAATAGGATTTTCAAGATCTCTTTCAAGTATATGATAGTTTGTTAGACTTCTTGCAAGACTCCATAATCCAAAAGGTGCAACGGCAAAATAAGAATCGCTTCTTTGTTCAAATTCGAATCCCAGACTTATTTCATGATTTTTTATGTCAGCAGATCCAGAAGCTGATACTCTAAATTGAGTAGCATTACTCATAGTATAGTTAGAATATGGATTACCTGGACTTGCCCAAATTCCATATACACTTGGAGCGGACATTCCGTTTAATAAACCTCCGTTTAGAGTTACTGAGTTAACATCTTTATAATAATAATCATCAAAATATTCAAAGTATTGTTCTGTATATCTTGCTAAATCTGGGTTGTGTTCTCCAGTTTCAAAATCTTCGATACGATAAAACCATGACTCATGTACATAACCTGATAAACCAGTTAAAGAGTCAGTACCATAATTAAAATATTTTTCAGGATTTGTGTTAAATGCACCTAAATGTCCATATTGGAAGTAATTATCATTAAAGTTTTTATTGTAATATTTTGAAAATGTTTGAGAGTAATCTACTTGTATTGTATAATATGGGTTTTTGATAATTGCTTCTTTTTCACTTTCTGAATTATCACGGAACTTTTGAGTTATTCTACCATAGACTCTCCAGTTTTTATAATTCATATCTCCATTGTTTTCGGAATTGAATATTTGATTACCATAGCTATAGGCTTTTTGATCTCTATAGTCAATAGTTCCTCCAAAAGTAAGATTTAAATCTCTAATAGGAGAAATGTCAATTTTACCTGCAACGTTAAAAGCTTTACTGTTAGCATTATTTCTTGTTTTATAATTCTGGAATGCGTCTTCGTGCAAATAATCTGTGTTTTGATAAATTATAGCTCCAGAAGTTGCTTGAACTAATTGTAATGGATTATCTTTAATGTCTTGTATAATATCATCGTCAGCTCTCCATTCTCCAACAGCTGATGGACTAGGGTCTTCAATAATGCTACCTTCTACAGATAAAAGGAATCCTGCTACTGTTCTTTTTCTATTTGTGCCTTTTTCCTCAATACTCCAGATAGGTCCAGATAACATAAGTCCGCCAAGATTATATCCATAAGGGTCTAAATATTGAGAAGTTACAATTTCAGCTCCTCCAAAATATTTAGAAGTAGGGCCTTTAGTTGTTAAACTGATAATCCCACCGGTAACATCGCCATATTGAGCAGGTAAACCTCCAGTAATAACTTGAACTTGTTCGATGGCTGATTTTGGAACCGAAGAAGATCCTCGTACTTTTACACCATCTACATAATAGACTGTTCCTTCTGAACGTGCACCTCTAATAGATCCAACTTCTCCATCTTCGGAATATACACCACCAACAGTTGTTGCAACAGCTGCTGCAGAACGACCAGGCATTTTTGCAATGTCTTCAGAGGTTACTGTACCACCTGATGCTGTTTGATCTTTTGCAATCAATGGAACTTTATATTCCTTGATTTCTACTTCGGCAAGAATCTCAGCTGACGGGTTTAATTCAAAATTTTGGAAAGTAATGCTACCCGCCGGGATTTTAACATTGGTATACTGTAAGGTTGCATAACCAACATAAGAAGCAGATACAGAATATTTGCCAGCTGGTATAGGTTTAATGCTATACTTACCGTCAAAGTCTGTCATTCCTCCAGTAACAATATTTCCATTCTCTTCAATCGTCACGTTCGCAAACGGGATTGGTTCACCAGTTGCTGCATCTGAAATGGTTCCACTTAGTGTCCCCTGTGCATACAAACCTACACTCACTGATGAGAGTGCCATAATGATTATTAGTAATTTTCGTAACATAATAGAGTTTTACTTTATACAATAACTTAACCCATTTAGAAAAGTGTAAATATACTACACAAAAAATTATTGACCAAAATAATTCCTTTTAAAAATGAACTTTTTTTTGAAATATATACTTAAGTAATTTATAATTAGATAAATGTATTGCTGAACATAGAATTATTTATTTTTGTTTTTTTGCTTCTCGCTTTGACTTTTTCATTCTTCGCCAAGTTTTTTTGCCTCCAACAAGATCTTTGCCGCCACCATTAATCTTTTTGTTGTGTTTACGAACGGCTTTTTTATGTTTACGTCTATCAATTCTTTTTTTTCTTTTTTCTTTTTTTAATGTCTTTTTTTCAATCTTCATCATCACTCTTTCTTCACGGGTTGGTCTAATATGCTTAGACTTTTGTGATTTCATATATTTTTCGTTGTCAATACTTCTGTTTGATTGACAAAATGTAATGGATGGCAATAAAATTAGGAATGTAATTGTTATAACTTGAAAGAATTTCTTTAAATTTGTCATTGATAAATTGTTTTATGAAAAACTTATTTGCAAAGATAACGATTATATTAATAGGAATATTTGTTTTTACAATAATTCCATCATGCGATAATGAAAACAGAATTCCATATGTCTATGTGAATTTTATTGTATATCCTGATTTGCCGCAATATATGTCAGTAAAAACTCCCGGAAATTATTTGTATTTAACTGGAGGTGTAAAGGGAATTATTTTATATTGTCAATTTACTGACTTTTATAAAGCATATGAACGAAATTGTCCTAACGATCCAAATGAAATGAATGCCGTTTTAGATGTGGATTCAACAGGTCTTTTTTTGGTTTGTAGAAATTGCGGATCAAAATTTTCGATATATGATGGTTCTATTGTTGATAGCCCGTCAAAATATCCGGTTCTTCAATATTTGACATATCTTGAAGGAAGCGCATTATATATTAATAATGCAAATTAAAATCAAAGATTAGTTTAATAAAAAAGTCGGAAGAAACTCTTCCGACTATAATTATTTGTGTGTTTACAATATTTTTAATATCTGTAATGATCAGGTTTGTAAGGCCCTTCAATTGGAACGCCTAAGTATTCTGCTTGTTCTGGGCTCATAGTTGTGAGTTTTACTCCTATTTGGTCTAAGTGTAATCTTGCAACTTCTTCGTCGAGTCTTTTAGATAGTCTATATACTCCAATTTCATAGTTGTTTTTCCATAGATCTAATTGAGCTAAGGTTTGATTAGAGAATGAGTTACTCATAACAAACGATGGATGACCAGTTGCACAACCAAGATTTACAAGGCGACCTTCTGCTAATAAGAAAATAGAATTCCCATTTTCAAGGACATATTTATCAACTTGTGGTTTTATGTTCACTTTAGTGACACTTGGATCATTATCCAAAGTATCAACTTGAATTTCATTATCAAAGTGCCCTATATTACAAACGATTGATTGGTCTTTCATTTGTTTCATATGTTCAGCAGTAATTACGTCTTTATTTCCAGTGGTTGTAACAAAAATGTTTCCTTCTGGTAGAGCATCTTCTAATGTTGTAACCTCAAATCCTTCCATAGAAGCTTGTAATGCGCATATTGGATCAATTTCTGTAACGATAACTCTAGCTCCATAACCTCTCATTGATCTTGCAGAGCCTTTTCCTACATCTCCGTAACCTAACACGACAACTACTTTTCCTGCAATCATTACATCAGTAGCGCGTTTTATTCCGTCAGCTAAAGATTCTCTACAACCGTAAAGGTTGTCAAATTTTGATTTTGTTACAGAGTCGTTTACATTTATTGCCGGAATTAATAATGTGCCATTTTCCATCATTTGATATAAACGATGAACTCCTGTTGTAGTTTCTTCAGAAACTCCTTTTAAATCTTTAATTGTACGAGTCCACTTTTGATTGTCGAGTTTAAGCACATTTTTTAATTCTTGAAGAATTACTCTTTCTTCATTATTTGCAGGTTTTTTGTCTAGTAAACTAGGATCTTTTTCAGCAAAGTATCCTTTATGACATAACAAACTTGCATCACCTCCATCATCAACAATAAGGTTTGGTCCTTGTCCTTTAGGGAAAGATAGTGCTTGTAAGGTGCACCACCAATATTCTTCTAAAGTTTCACCTTTCCATGCAAATACAGGAACTCCAGTGGTAGCAATTGCAGCAGCAGCATGATCCTGAGTCGAAAAAATGTTGCAACTTGCCCATCTAACATCTGCTCCTAATTCAACAAGTGTTTCTATTAATACTGCTGTTTGAATGGTCATGTGTAATGATCCAGTAATGCGAGCTCCTTTTAATGGTTTCTCAGCAGAGTATTTTTTTCTAATACTCATTAAACCGGGCATTTCTTTTTCTGCTATCTCTATTTCTTTGCGGCCCCAATCTGCAAGATTGATGTCTTTAACTTTATAAGGTAATGTGCTAATTAATTCTTCCATCTAGATAATATATTTGATTATTTTAAAATTTGTGCAAAAATAGTTAGTTTTAATGAATTGACAAAATTAGTTAAAAAACTTAATAGTTTCATCTTTGTCTGCTTTTAATTGACTGATTAAGGCATCTGTGTTTTTAAATTTAATTTCTTCACGAATTTTTTTTCTGAATCTAATTGTAATGTCTTTATTGTATAAATCTGCATTAAAATTTAGAATGTGAAACTCTATGCTTTTTTGTTTTCCATCAAAACTTGGACGAGTTCCGATGTTTAACATTGCTGGATGCCATTTGCCATTTGTTAAAACTTCTATTATATATACACCATTCTGTGGAATTAATTTTATGTCAGAAATTTTGTCTAGATTGCCTGTCGGAAATCCAATTTTTCTACCTATTTGATATCCACTGACAATTTTTCCTGATATGTAATAGCTGTATCCTAATAAAATTTCAGCATCTTCTACATTGCCATTTTGTATTAAGTCTCTTATTATTGAAGAATTAACATCCTTTTTTGCAATGATTGTTTTGCCAAGTTTCGATATTTTAAGGTTAATCTCGTTTTTATTGTCAATAAGATTATTGTTTTTACTCCCAAACGAATTATTATAGCCCATGATTAGTTCTGAAATATTTAACTTGGTTTGCAAAATTTCTTTTGTAAAATCATATTTACTCATTGACGCTATTTTGTGAGTAAAATCTAAAAATAATACATTTTTTATGTTCAATGATTTAAATAGTTCTGTTTTTTCTTCTAGTGTACTAAGTAATTTAATAGGACGATTAAATAATATAGAGGGGTGAGGCCAAAGACTAATAAGCAGCTCTTCAACCCCTTTTGTGTCGGCTCTTTCTTGTAATTGTTTTATTAAATACTTGTGTCCAATATGTACTCCATCAAAAAAACCGATGCTTGCGACACAATTCTTTGGAATTTTTTCGTTTATATTTGTATATGTTTTCAAACCAAAATTTTTGCAAAATTAAAAAATGAAATTAAAAAACATCAAAGTCATTAAA
>CAYUWD010000069.1:0-6135 GCA_964448235.1 uncultured Bacteroidales bacterium
TCATCTTTATCAACACCACGAAGTAATAAACCAACGTTATCACCAGCTTCTCCTCTATCAAGAATCTTACGGAACATTTCAACACCTGTAACAACAGTTTTACGAGCATCTGCACCTAATCCAATGATATGAACTTCGTTACCTGTATTAATTACACCAGTTTCAATACGACCAGTCGCAACTGTTCCACGACCTGTTATTGAGAATACGTCCTCAACAGGCATTAGAAATGGTTTTTCGTTATCACGTTTAGGAATAGGAATCCACTCATCAACTGCGTTCATAAGTTCCATCACTTTTTCTTCCCATTTTGCTTCTCCATTAAGAGCACCAAGAGCAGAACCTTGAATAACAGGACCATCATCACCTTCAAATTCGTAGAAGCTAAGAAGTTCTCTAACTTCCATATCTACCAACTCAAGTAATTCCTCATCATCAACAAGGTCTACTTTGTTTAAGAAAACAACAATCTTAGGCACATTTACCTGGCGTGCTAATAAGATGTGTTCGCGAGTCTGTGGCATAGGACCATCAGTAGCAGCAACAACAAGAATAGCACCGTCCATTTGAGCAGCACCTGTAACCATGTTCTTAACATAGTCAGCGTGACCAGGACAGTCAACGTGAGCATAGTGACGTGAAGCAGTCTGATACTCAACGTGAGCAGTGTTAATTGTTATACCTCTTTCCTTTTCTTCAGGAGCATTGTCAATAGAATCGAAATCCATTATAGCAGACAAACCAACTTTAGCTAATACGTTAGTAATAGCTGAAGTTAGTGTAGTCTTACCATGGTCAACGTGTCCAATTGTACCAATATTTACGTGCGGTTTCGACCTTTCAAATTTTTCTTTAGCCATGGCTTAAAAATATTTACTATTAATAATTAAAACTTAAATTTACTTCAATAAAAAATGAGCCAATGATGGGAATTGAACCCATGACCTCTTCCTTACCAAGGAAACGCTCTACCCCTGAGCTACATTGGCACCTATGAGCGGGAAACGAGACTCGAACTCGCGACCCTCAGCTTGGAAGGCTGATGCTCTACCAACTGAGCTATTCCCGCGACATTAGCAGTGGGGAGAGAAGGATTCGAACCTCCGAAGTCGAAAGACAACAGATTTACAGTCTGCTCCAGTTGGCCACTTTGGTATCTCCCCTACAAAAATATTATAAAATTTTGAGCCAATGAACGGACTCGAACCGCCGACCGGCTGATTACAAATCAGCTGCTCTACCAACTGAGCTACATTGGCCTAATATCAAAAAAATAATTCATACATTTAAAGAACATAATCCTTTATTAAAAAGGTTTGCAAATGTATGAATTATTTATTTATCTCCAAAAAATTATAAAACTTTTTTTTCTTTTTTTTTATCCTCTTTGTTTTTCTTTAAACTTTTTCAATTGTCTTCTCAACGCAACTGTCACATTATCAATAGATTCCTCAAAGGACTTGCTTTGTTTTTTTGCAAAAACATCTGACTTATGAGGAACGTCTATTCTAATTTCTGCAATTTTATTGTCATTATTATTCGATTTATCCAATTTCAATATAACTTCTGCACTTAAAATGTCATCAGCAACTTGATTTAATTTACTCACTTTCGATTCAATGTAATCAATTAATTTCTTATCAGCATCAAATTTTACAGATTGAATTTTTATATTCATAATTTTTCCTTTCTTTATGCTCTTGGATGAGCTTGTTTATAAATATCTTTAATTTTTTTAAATGTATTATGTGTATAAACTTGTGTTGCAGCCAAATTTGAATGACCCAACAATTCCTTAATTGCATTTAAATCAGCCCCGTGATTTAACATGTGGGTTGCAAATGTATGACGAAGGACATGTGGACTTTTTTTATCAATACCAGTAATTAAATTTAAATATTTAACTACAGTATTATAAACAAATTTTGGATATAACTTATTACCTTTATTAGTTACAAATAACCAATCATTTTCAGCTAATCCAAAATTCATTTCTTCTTTCTTTTTAATATAATCTGTATATATATTAATAATGTAATGATTTAACGGACAAATTCTCTCTTTATTTCTTTTGCCTAAAATTTTAACTTTTGCCTCTTGAAAATCAAAATCAATATGCTTTACATTTATTAATTCAGCTTTTCTCATTCCTGTATTATATAATAACTCGACAATAAACTTATCCCTAATACCAAAAAAATCGTCACTAAACAATTCGCCGAATTCTAACTTATTCATCTGATTTTCCTGAACAAACTCAGGCAATCTTTTCTTTACCTTAGGACTTACAATCTTTAACATTGGATTTTCACTAATCGCACCTATCTTTTGCAAATATTTTATATATGTTTTTAAGCATGACAATTTTCGATTTATTGTTCTGGCTGACATGTCTGTTTTGGATAAATAAACAATCCATGATCTAATATTTTGAAATGTAAGGAAATCTATAGAATCTTCTCCCCCAAAACCATTATCATATATAAAATTACGAAACTGTTTTAAATCAGTTTCGTATGATTTTATTGTATATTGTGAGTATCTTTTTTCTAGATTCAGGTATTTGACAAAAAGTCCTATATTCATACTTCTTACGTAAGTCTCAATAAGTTTATGATATTACGTATAGTAAAACTTTTTGTTACAAAATATACGGAAAAAATTAATTATTCTCCTGCTGACTATGCAACTGCTGTATATATATTGCGTGTAATTTTTGCTGACGCTTTAAAATTGAAGGCTTAATAAAAGCTTGACGACGTCTCATCTCTTTAACAACACCAGTTTTCTCAAATTTTCTTTTAAAACGCTTCAAAGCTCTATCAATATTTTCACCTTCTTTTACCGGTACGATAATCATAATTTATAATTTTAAAATAATTTACATCAATCTTTTAAGGGCTGCAAAATTACACATAATTATATTCCTCACAAATTTTTTTCTAAAATATTATTGTTTTTTTTCTAAAATGCTCCAACATTAGCCACTTAAAACAATATTTTACTACTTTTGCAATCTAATTTTTAACAGATATGACTTTAATAAAATCTATTTCAGGAATAAGAGGTACAATAGGTGGTACACAGGGCGAAAATTTAACGCCATATGATATAGTTAAATATACAACGGCATATGGCATTTGGGTTAAAAGACAAAATCATGCAGCAAATAAAATTGTTGTAGGTCGTGATGCCAGACCAACAGGAAAAATCATAGAAAATATTGTTATTTCTGTCTTATCGTCTTTAGGTTTTGACATATTAAACATTGGACTAGCTACTACACCAACAACAGAATATGCTGTAATCAAAGAAAAAGCATCAGGAGGAATAATAATTACTGCTAGTCATAATCCCAAAAACTGGAATGCTCTTAAGCTTCTTAATTCTGATGGAGAATTTCTTAGTGCAGAAGATGGGAAAATTATTCTTGACTTATCAGAAAAATCTTCAGCAGAATTTTGTCAAGTAGAAGATCTTGGAAAGATTTCTATAGCAAGGAACTATGAGAATTTTCATATTAATTCTGTAAAAGATTTATCGCTTGTTAATATTGATTCAATAAAAGAAGCCAAATTCAAAGTTGCAATAGATTGTGTAAACTCAGTTGGTGGATTTACAATACCAAAACTTTTAAGAAGCTTAGGTGTTCAGGATATTGAAATGTTGTATTGCACACCAAATGGAGATTTCCCACATAACCCAGAACCACTTCCCGAAAACTTAACAGAAATTAGCAAGGTGATTAAAGAAAAAGGTGCCGACGTTGGATTTGTTGTTGATCCTGATGTAGATAGATTAGCAATTGTTTGTGAAGACGGAAGTATGTTTGGCGAAGAATACACTCTTGTTGCTGTTGCAGACTATGTATTATCAAAAACACCAGGGAATACTGTTTCTAACTTATCATCAACCAGAGCTTTAAGAGATGTTACCGAAAAAAATGCACAAGAATATGCATCCTCAGCGGTCGGAGAAGTAAATGTAGTTGCAAAAATGAAGGAAACAAATGCTGTAATTGGTGGTGAAGGTAATGGAGGTGTTATTTACCCAGAATCACATTATGGTAGAGATGCTTTAGTTGGAATTGCACTATTTTTAAGTATGATAGCAGAGAAAAAACTCAAGGTAAGCGAAATAAAAAAATCATATCCAGAATATTTTATCTCTAAAAACAAGATTCAATTAGACAATACGATAAATGTTGATGAGATTCTTAAATCTATAGAAGCAAAATACAAAGACAATCCTCTGCACACTATTGATGGTCTTAAAATAGAATTCCCCGAAACAAGAGAATGGGTTCATTTACGCAAGTCAAATACTGAACCAATTATAAGAATCTATTCTGAAAGCAGCAATAAAGAAAACGCAGATAAGCTTGCTCAAAATATTATGGATGTAATCAAAAATAGTACTATTTAAGCTTCTGGTTTAAGCATTACAGTCTCTTTGCTCACATATAATTCATAGTTTGCTCCCACTACAAAAGGTTGGTTATTTGGAATATGTCCTGCAGGAAAATTAAAACATACTGGAAAATTATATTCCTCAACATGCTCTCGAATTATTTCATTTGCAGACTTTCCGAATGGATTTTTATGTTCTATCATATCAGTAAAACCGCCAACAATCAAACCTTTTAATACGGACAATTTGCCTGATAATTTAAGATTTATCATAATACGGTCTAAATGATATAAATACTCGTTTAAATCTTCTATGAATAATATTTTATTTGTAGTGTCAATCTCATATTTTGTTGATTGCATACTATATATTATTGATAGATTCCCTCCTATTAATTCACCTGAACAACTTCCTATTCGATTATTTAAATCAGCCCCTACTTCTATTCCAGTCTCGATACCCATTAAGAGTTTTATTAAGTTGTCAACTGACTCGGTGTCTTCAGCCAAAGAAAAAGATTGAGTCATGGGACCATGAATTGACATAATGTTCATTTTATTTAATGCTAAATGAAGATTTGTAATATCACTAAACCCAATTATCCATTTTGGATTCTTGAAAAATTCTGTATAATCAAATTTGTCAAATATTCTACCAGTACCATAACCACCACGAGAACATAAAATCGCTTTTGCTTCTGGATCATCCAAAGTTGTCTGAAATTCTTTCTGTCTAATAGAATCATTAGCAGAATAATTATAATACCTAGAAGTACAATTCTCAGTGGTTTCAACAATAAAACCTAATGATTCAAGATATTCTACTGATTTTGCTACACTTTCTTCGCTAACCCTACCAGCTGGACTTGGAATAAGTATTTTATCTCCTTTTGTTAAATATTCAGGTCTTTTCATTCCTTTTCCTTTTTTCAACAAAGTTAAATTTATTTTATCATCAACGTCAAATTTATATACATTAAATATTCATAACACAATATTCAAAATAATTGTTTTATTCATTTTTGCCGAATCTCCACAAACTCTTATATGCCTCATTATCTTTACTTTATCCGCTTTTTGTCGTTTACAAACGAATGTTAAACGAAAGCAAATATTTAAAAACCGACTATTTCTTTTTAGGTGCAGCATCTTTGCATCGACAATGATTGTTAAAACAGCAATCACAATTATTAACTAAATATTTTAATTATGAATTTAAGAAATCGTGTACAGTTGATCGGGAATGTGGGCAACGAACCACAAATTAAAGAATTTCAAAGTGGAAAGAAAATGGCACGTTTCAGATTGGCAACTGATGATGTAAAAAAAGTAGATGGTAAGTTTATTAAACACACTGAATGGCATAATGTAACAGCCTGGGGAAAAATTGCAGACCTAACAGCCGAAAACATTAATGTAGGCACAGAAGTAGTAGTTACAGGTAGAATAATAAATAACTCTTATAAAGATAGTGATGGAAACACACGTAGAATATCAGAGATTCTAGCAGAGAGCCTGATTTACAGAAATATCAAAAGTGCTGTAAGTAAAACAAATGGAAGTGATAATAAACAGAGAGCGTAAGGATGTTGGATGTCCGGTGACGGATGACAGGTGACCGATGACCGATGACCGGTAACGGATGACGGATGACGGGTGACGGGTGACGGGTGACGGATGACGGGTGACGGGTGACGGGTGACCGATGACCGATGACCGATGACGG
>CAYUWD010000069.1:6235-19702 GCA_964448235.1 uncultured Bacteroidales bacterium
TGACGGGTGACGGGTGACGGGTGACCGATGACCGATGACCGATGACGGGTGACGGATGACGGGTGACAGATGACGGGTGACAGGTAAACAAAGTAAAATATTAACAAATAAAAAATAGAATTATGAATTTAAGAAACAATGTACAATTAATTGGAAACTTGGGAAATGACCCAATAGTAAAAGAAGTAAACAATTCAAAAGTTGCAAACTTTAGTGTAGCTGTAAGTGAATATTACAAAGACAAAGCAAGCGATGAAATCAAAGAAAAAACAATGTGGTTTAATATTGTAGCTTGGGGTGGTTATGCAGAAAAAATCGAGCAAAAATGTACAAAAGGGACACAGGTAATCATTAGTGGGAAACTTGAAAATCGCACCTACGAAGACAAAGAAGGCATCAAGCGCTATATTACCGAAGTGAGAGTTAGTGAAATTATTTGCAGACCGAAGGCAGCGTAAGGACGACTGATGACCGGTGACCGATGACGGATGAAAATCTCAGTCTCGGTCATCTGTTACATTAATTTATAACAAAACTAAAATATTAATTATGAAATTTAAATTTGAAAAACTACATGTTTGGAAACTCTCAATGGAGCTAGGTGAGAAAATTAACACACTAATAAAGAGTTTTCCAATAGAAGAAAAATACAATCTAAATTCTCAATTATTAAGAGCTATTGATTCTGTAGCACTTAATATCTCTGAAGGTTCTATAGGACAATCAAATAGGGAATTTAACAGATTCATTGGTTACTCAATAAGGTCATTAGCAGAGGTTGTAACATGTCTGTACAAAGCACAATATAGGAAATATATTAACGAAGATGAGTTTAAATCATATTATGAAAAATGCTTCGAATTGATGAATAACCTAATTGCATTCAAAAAAAGTATAAAATAAACTTGATGGCTAACGAATGACAGATAAGCATTTTCTTAAAATACACAGCTGCATCTGTCACCCGTTACCCATCACCTAACAGAAATAATCATGAATTTAAGAAACAGAGTAATATTAATCGGAACAGTGATAGAAAATCCAGAATATATCAAATTCAAAACTGGAAACAGGATAGCCAAACTTACTATAAGCACCACAGACACCTATCAAACAAAAGAAAGAAAGATCAAGCAGACAATGAAACACAAAACAATTGCCTGGAACGAAACTGCAGATAATATTAAGAAAAGACTTTTCGAAGGAGACGAAGTTGTTGTTGACGGACATCTTGTAAATCGCATGTATAAAAACAAAAATGGTGAAACTAAAGTCATATCAGAAATAATTGTGGATTCGTTTATCTCTCAATTAAGGATAAATATATCTGAAAAACGAGCATAAAAAAAGGCTCATAAAGGAGCCTTTTAAAATTTTATGTTTTATACATTACAATTGATATTGATTTTCTTCCAATAAGAAATCAGCAATTCTTCTTCTTGCATTTTTCACATTCACTCCTTCAACACATAGTAATTTTTTTATTGCCTTATACATTTTTACTCCTATTTCACCTTCCTCAGTAGAACAAACAGCATCAATAGAATTTTTAGAAACAATTGCGGCAGCATCATAGACATTAACAGACAGCATATCTTTATAAATGTCAATATTCTGTTTCAAATTATTTTTCGATAATTTTTTAATTCTAAGTGCTAAAGATTCTGCAGTATAAATTTGAATCATAATATCACTAATATTATTGATAACTTCTTGTTCCTTAAGCATCGCTTTACCAAATTTCTGCGAAACTGAATGTATTAATATTAAAGCAGCTTTTTTAAAGTTTCTGATATATCTTATATTTTTATCAAATAAATCTTCATTTTCTGAACCATGTTCCCGACAATTTTCAATATCACTATATAAATTTTCTGCTACGCTAGCCATGTCGAAATCACCTTTCATACCACGTTTGATAGCAGTTTCTACAAGCAAAAGTCTATTTATTTCATTTGTTCCTTCAAAAATTCTATTTATTCTTGAATCACGATATCCTCTATCTGCCTCCATTTCAGCAGAATATCCCATACCCCCATGAATTTGAACAGTTTCATCAACAACATAATCAAGTACTTCTGATCCATATACTTTTAATAAAGCAGCCTCAACAGCATAATGACTAATTGCATTAATAGAAGCAAGACCTTTATCCATTCCGCCATCTTTAAGCTCAATCATCATATCATCGATATCATTGCTTACTCTATATATTGATGATTCTAATGCAAATGTTCTAACAGCTTGTTCTGCGATTTTATGTTTAATTGTTCCAAAACTTGAAATTAGCATATTAAACTGTTTACGTTCGTTGGCATATTTAATTGCATCAGATATTGATTTTTTCGCTGCACCAATAACGTTAGCACCTAATTTTACACGCCCCATATGAAGAATACTCAAAGCGATACGAAATCCCATACCACGACGCCCAATCATATTTTCGACAGGTACTTTAACATCATTATAATATATTTGAGCAGTAGATGAACCTTTAATCCCCATTTTATGCTCATCAGGACCAATAACAACACCTTCCATATCTTTCTCTACTATAAATGCACTCAAAACTCTGTCGTTATCAATCTTTGCAAATACAACATGGGTATCAGCAAATCCTGCGTTTGTGATCCACATTTTTTGTCCATTAAGAATATAATATTTACCATCTTCAGACAGAGTAGCATTAGTTTTACCGGAGTTAGCATCAGAACCAGCATTTGGCTCAGTTAAACAATATGCACCAATATACTCACCACTAGCAAGTTTAGTTACATATTTTTGTCTTTGCTCTTCATTTCCATAATACATAATTGGAAGTGTTCCAATACCTGTTGAAGCCATAAAAGCAACAGAAAAAGAAGCACCAGCACCAATATTTTCAGCAGCTAACATTTGAGTTACAAATGACTGTTCAAATCCTCCGTATTCTTCAGGAATTGCAATGCCCATCAAACCTAACTCACCAGCTTTTTTAACTGTCTGAGCCATTAGTTCACGGTCTCCTTTATCTAAATCGTTAAGAATTGGATTTAGTTCAGTTTCCAAAAAATCCTTAATTGTCTGAGCAATCATTTGCTGCTCTTCGTTGTATTCTTCCGGAATAAATACATTTGACGATTCAGTTTCTTTTACCAAAAATTCACCACTTTTTAAATTTTTCATATTTTAATTTTTAGAGTATTTCAGAATAATAATGATGCAAAAATAAAAATAATTTTCAAAAGGGACTTTTTAATTCCCCAATTTGATAAACCCCAATTAATAATAAGTAATTTTTCTAACAGATATCCATTCCAATTTATCTTGCATATAGATGTACTTCCATATCCAGTTCCCGCTATTATCATAAATATAATAATTAGTTTCTCTGTACAATATATCTATATTATCATCCTCATAAATATAACTATTCTTTGAAACGACATTACCTTTTTCATTATATGATATTGCTCTTTTATATGCAACGTCTCCGTTTGATTTATAATGCTTTATTAAAACTACTCTGCCTAGATTATCATAAAAATACTTTTTATACAATTCTATTGTTTTCCTATCAGATGTCAAAAATTTTTCAAGTACACAATTACCAACATCATCATACTCACACAAAATCACATTAATAGTATCGAAAGAGCTTGAATATATTTTCTCTGTCGCCAAACCATCTTTATTAATTTTTGACACAAATGTATATAGACCTCCACTATCTCTTCCAAGATCTGAGGATCCGGTTAATTCTCCTTCTTTAAACCAAATCGTATATTTGTAATGAGAAAAGTCTGTTTCAAAATCAGGAACAATAATTCCATTCTCATCAATAATTGAAGGATATGAAGTAACAGACACTTCCTTTATTGATTCATTAAGATATTCTACTATCTCACCAACTTTATAATGACAGTGTTTATCTAATTCTTCCTTTTGTGCATGAAGGGATTCAAAAGATAAGACTACGAATAATAATAAAATGTACTTTCCTTTCATGCTTGGTTGGTTAATTTTTATATTTGATTTATTATTGATACTATATCACAAGCAATAACACCTGCAGTTTCAGTGCGCAAACGGCTTTTACCTAATGATATTGGAATAAAACCGGCTTCCTTTGCCATCTGAATTTCATCTGCATTAAAATCTCCTTCAGGACCAATAAGAATGACAGAACTCCCCTCCTTTTCTATTAGATTTCCAAGATAGATTTTATCGTCATGTTTCTCGCAATGAGCAATAAACTTTTGTACTTTTCCAAAATCCTGCTTAATAAACTTATCAAAATTTATCTGCTCATTAATAATCGGATGATATGATTTGTATGATTGTTTCATTGCCGATTCTGCAACTCGGTTTATTCTATCATATTTAATCACTTTACGCTCAGAGTTTTTGCAGATTATTGGTGTGATTTCATCTATTCCTATTTCTGTAGCCTTTTCGATAAACCATTCGGTACGATCGTTACTTTTAGTTGGTGCTATAGCAATATGTAATCTATAATCTCTTTTATCTTTTCCATTAGTTTTAGAATTTATTTTCACAAGAGTTTTCTTCTGATGTATTTCAAGAATTTCGCACTGATAAAGCTTACCCAAACCATCGGTAATATAAACCTCATCTCCTCGTTTTAGGCGCAAAACTTTGGTACAGTGGTGTGATTCTTCTTGCTTAAGAACATGAAAATCACCGCTTATATCGGGATCGTAAAATAGACGCATTATTTTTTTCTTACAAATGTAAGAAAAATGACGGATGATCCCGATAAAACAGAAATTGTATAATTCTTAAATCCAAAAAAAAATAAGTTTTTTCGTAATTTCAAAACAAACACGAAAGGCCATTTCGTGTTTTAACGAGGATTCTTGAGAAAATAATAAAATGAAGATTTTATATTTCTCGGAACGGATGACGGATTATGTAAGTTTTACGCACAAAACAAATTGCGATGAAAAATATTTTGTAATTTTACAATCAAAAACTATGCATACATCAGAAACTACCTACACAGGAAATCTACGAACAGAAAACTTGCATGTCAGGTCGGGTCATGTCGTTGTTACAGATGCTCCGGTTGACAACAAAGGTAAAGGCGAGGCTTTTTCACCTACGGATCTTGTTGCGACAGGATTATGTAACTGTATTCTTACTATTATGGGTATCACAGCTCAGGAACATGGATTCTCTATTGAAGGAGCTAAAGGGAAAACCACCAAAATAATGGCACAACTTCCTTTACGAAAAATTGCAGAGATTAAAGTCGAATACGACTTTACAATGTGCACTCTGACAAAAAAACAAATAGCTTTAATAAAAAAAGTTCCTAGTTTATGTCCGGTTTCATTGAGTTTAAGCAAGGAAGTGAAGCAGAGTATAAGTTTTAGGTTTTGAGAGGGGCTGACGGATGACGGATGATGGATGACGGGTGTGTTTTTATAATTAACAATAACTGATAAAAAACAAAATAGCAATGGAAATAAAAATAGATACAGGGATTAAAGGAATAGAGAACAAAAATGTTATTTTTGAAGATACAGCTGCTAGTTATGAAAGTGGAATAGTAGAAGTTTTTGCAACTCCGGCTATGATTAAATTAATGGAAAAGACTTGTCTAAAATCTGTAGACCCTTACCTTCCTAAAGGATTCTCAACAGTTGGTACAAAAGTAGATATTGTTCATTCCAAAGCAAGTTTATTAAATGCTTATATCACATGTCAATCTGAATTAATCGAAGTCGATAGAAAAAGACTAGTTTTTAAAGTTACTGCTTTCGATGAAAAGGGTGAAATAGGAAAAGGTCTTCATGAAAGATTTATTATTGATGTAAAGAAATTTATGACAGATGTCCGATGACGGATGTCCGATGTCCGATGTCCGATGACCGATGTCCGATGTCCGATGTCCGATGACCGATGACCGATGACCGATGACCGATGACCGATGACCGATGACCGATGTCCGATGACCGATGTCCGATGACGGATGTAATGATTTTAGCAAAAACAATTCATCTAAACAATAAATATTTACCCCAGATGAACCTTTTTGGCAAAATAATTGTTAATTTTATCGTCGAATTTAAAACATTTAAATCCTAAATATTATGAAAAAATTATTCGTACTTACATTAGTATCTATAATGACACTTGGAGCATTTGCTCAATCTGTAAAAGTAAAAATCGAAACAACAGCAGGAGACATTACAATCATGTTATATGATGAAACGCCTGTTCACCGAGATAATTTTGTAAAACTAGCTGAATCTGGGTTCTATGAAGGTTTACTTTTCCATAGAGTAATTTCTAATTTTATGGTACAGGGTGGAGACCCTCAATCAAAGGATGCTCCTTCTGGAAAAGCATTAGGTAATGGAGGCCCTGGCTACACTCTTCCAGCTGAAATAGTACCTAAATATTTTCATAGAAAAGGTGCTCTTGCTGCAGCTCGTCAAGGAGATGCTTCAAACCCTCAACGTAGAAGCTCAGGTTCTCAATTCTATATTGTTCAAGGTAAAAAATACACAGACATGCAGCTTGACAGTATGGAGAAACAGCTATACACAGAATTCACAAAGGAGCAACGTGACACATATGCTGAAGTAGGTGGCGTACCTCATCTTGATGCTCAGTATACTGTTTTTGGCGAAGTCAAAGAAGGGTTAAATATTGTTGACCAAATTGCAAGTGTAGAAACAGGAAAAAACGACAGACCTAAAGAAGATGTTAAGATTATTAAGATGACTGTTATTAAATAGACCGATGACGGGTGACCGGTGACGGATGACGGGTGACCGGTGGCTTCGGCTCCGCTCAGCCACCTAGATCTAAGTGTAATGATATTTAAAGCGCTGGCAGTTTGCCGGCGTTTTTTGTTAATGACAGGTGACCGATGACGGATGACCGGTGACGGAGCTTCGGGAGATTCAACAAGCGTCGAGCTTGAGCTTTCAAAAAAAACATTACATTTGTCAGCATAAAATTCAATTATGGAGTTTGAAGTAGGCGTAATAGTTTTAATGTGTCTTGCATTTTTTGTAGCAGGCTTTATTGACAGTATTGCCGGTGGTGGTGGTCTGATAACTTTACCTACTCTCTTGTTTGCCGGCATTCCTCCACAGTTAGCTTTGGGAACGAACAAACTTGCATCCTCTTTTGGAACGGGAACAGCAGTTCTAAACTTTCTATTAAATAAAAAAATGCTTTGGAAGGTATTGCTTTCAGGAATTGCTTTTTCACTTGGCGGATCATTTTTAGGAAGTAAGACTATACTGCTTTTTGAACCCGAATTAGTTGGAAAAATTATAATTTTTCTTCTCCCATTAGGAATTATTGCAACACTTATTCCTCGAAAAGGCAAAACGAACGATAACGAACTTACTAAAATTGATTACTTAATAATTATTCCACTTATTTGTCTTGTTATTGGTTTTTACGATGGCTTTTTCGGCCCTGGAACTGGCTCATTTCTAACTCTGGGATTTTTCTTTTTTACTCGTATGAAACTTATTCAGGCAACAGCAAATGCAAAAGTCTTCAATTTTATGTCGAATGTTGGCAGCCTGGTAGCATTTCTCATTGGTGGAAAAGTTCTTTTCCTAATCTCAATTCCTCTTGCTCTTTCAAATATGGCAGGGAATTTTTTCGGCAGTCGTTTAGCAATTAAAAAAGGCGAAGGTGTTATTAGAATATTCCTGATAATATCGTTTGTATTTTTGCTGGGAAGTTTGGTTTGGAAGTATTATTTTTAGACGGGAGCTGGAAGCTGGATGTTTGGAGGAGACAGAAGACGGCTTATTAAATTATATATAGTTTTAGTCGTTACAATTTTTTCTTTTTTTGAAAACGAAAATATATTTTAGTAGCTTTGTGAAGCTACTTTTATTATTTTTTACAATAAATAATTTAACGAACTATTAAACCTAAACATTTGATACTATCCAATGAATTTAAACTTTAATACTAACTTAGCTCTAGGATACAAAAGTAATTCTCAAATCGCTAGAGTATTAACAGAAAATTGGGTGCTAAACAATGCTTATTGCCCTAGTTGTGGTAATTTATATTTAAATGAATTTGAAAACAACAGGCCTGTTGCAGATTTCTATTGTAAAAAATGTAAAGAAGAGTTTGAGTTAAAAAGTAAAAACGGAAAAATCACAAATACAATAACTGATGGCGCCTATAGTACCATGATTGAGCGAATAAATTCTGAAAACAATCCTAATTTCTTTTTCATTACCTATAATAAACAATGGACAGTAAATGACTTTTTAATAATTCCTAAACAATTTTTCACATCAGAAATTATCATTAAAAGGCCCCCTCTTGCAGAAACAGCTAAACGAGCTGGTTGGGTTGGGTGCAATATTGATATTTCAAAAATTGTTGAATCAGGCAAAGTCTTTTTAGTAAAGAATACCAAAATTATTGACCCAAATACTGTAACCCAATCATTTAATAGAACTTTGTTTTTAAGGCAAAAATCAAGTGAGGCAAAAGGATGGATACTAGACATTATGGAGTGTATCGATACAATTAAAACAGATGTTTTTTACCTAGAAGAAGTCTATAATTTTGAAAATAAACTCAAATTGAAATACCCTAACAACAATTTCATTAAAGATAAAATCAGGCAACAACTCCAAATACTTCGTGATAAAGGAATTATTGATTTTGTTGGTCGTGGTAAATATAAAAAGATCAAATATGAAAACTTTTGAAATAGAAGTACAAGAGGTATTAACTAGATTAATTAATATTGAAGCAAAAAATAAATCCGATGCCATTTTAAAAGCAAAAGAAATGTATAATAATGAGGAAATAGTCTTAGACGCTGATGATCACTTATCAACAGAATTTATATTAATAGAAGACACATTTGATACTGATTCAAATAAGTAAAACACTCATAATTACGTGCAATTTTAATCTAACACCTACACCCTCATCTCCCAACACAAACACCTCAAAATCTCTGAGTGGTCGTTTTCGCGAAGGTGCATTGCTCCGCCATTGCAGTATTTTAATTCTTTGCAGTTTTTGCAGATGCCAGTTTTCATCCAGGAGCGGTCGCACATATTCTGGAATTTTTCTTTTATGAATATAAGATCTTGTGCTGTAATGATTTCAAAATCATATCCGTTACTAACCGTTAGTAACCGTTAGTAACGGATAATAAAATAGTGTTATAATTAAAAAATAGTTTCTATATAAAGCAAATACACATAATGCTTTTTGCAGAAAGTACTCTAAGTTAAAAAAATCCAAAAAAATATTCAATTCTTATCCATCTCCCAACACAAACACCTCAAAATCTCTGAGTGATCGTTTTCGCGAAGGTGCATTGCTCCGCCATTGCAGTATTTGAATTCTTTGCAGTTTTTGCAGATACCGGTTTTCATCCAGGAGCGGTTACGCATATTCTGAAATTTATTTTCCCAGATATAGAGCTTTACTAGTTAATACAGCAATCCAAATAACCAAAGAGGTATCCGGTTTCCTGTTCCATTTTTAATATCAAGTGCTAAATAAGAATTTGGAATGCCTTTAATCTGCTCAAGTGTTTTTGATGCCCCACCAACTTCAAAAATATAATTATCATCAACAAGAAAATCTCCAAATTTAGCAGATGTTAAATTGTGAACTGCACTAAGTTGATTTACAAAAAATGTTTCCCGAATATTACCAATATTTGGTTTTTGATCTGAAAAAAGATTGATAAAATTTGGATTTTGCAAAAATACCTTTTCGGGCTTTTGCAAATAGCTATCAGTTTTTGATGTAGAATTTAACAGATATAGAATTTGTGCATTTCCCAAGTAATCGAGCAGCCTTAATACGGTATTACGTGGGGTTTCCAGATTTTGCTATTTACATAAAGCAAATATACAAAATAGTTTTCACATAAAGCATTATTTTACTATGCTTTTTACATAAAGCATTTTGTTCTTTTGCTTTTTATAGAAAGCACTTTTGGATTAAACTTTCTTCATCTCCCGCCACAAGCACCTCAATATCTCTGAGTGGTCATTTTCGCGAAGGTGAATTGCTCCACCATTGCAATATTTGAATTCTTTGCAGTTTTTGCAAATTCCGGTTTTCATCCAGGAGCGGTTACGCATATTCCGGAATTTATTTTCCCAGATATAGAGCTTTACTAGTTAATACAGCAATCCAAACAGCCATAGAGGAATTCTATTGCCTGTACCGTTTTTCATATCGAGTGCCAGATAAGAATTTGGGACGCCTTTAATCTGCTCAAGTGTTTTTGATGGCCCACCAACTTCAAAAATATAATTATCATCAACAAGAAAATCTCCAAATTTAGCAGATGTTAAATTGTGAACTGCACTAAGTTGATTTACAAAAAATGTTTCCCGAATATTACCAATATTTGGTTTTTGATCTGAAAAAAGATTGATAAAATTTGGATTTTGCAAAAATACCTTTTCGGGCTTTTGCAAATAGCTATCAGTTTTTGATGTAGAATTTAACAGATATAAGATTTGTGCATTTCCCAAGTAATCTAGCAGCCTTAATACAGTATTACGTGGGGTTTCCAGATTTTGTGATAATTTATTAATATTAGGAGTGAAAGGCACTGATTGGCTTAGTACATAAAGCAACCTTTTCATTTTTCTAATTGTAGAATACTGTAATTCCTCAAAAGGAGCAATATCTGTATCTATTACCACACTTATGGTTTCCTGTAGTTTTTGAAAGTAGCTTTTTGTTCCTTGCAAAAAATATGGAAAATAGCCATAAGATAAATAATTTTTAAATTCACGAGCATAATTAAATTTATCAAGCAAATCAGGACTAATCTCATGATGCTTTTCAATTATCTCGTGTAGTTGTAGTACCGGCAATTCAATGTCTTTGTTAAACCAAAGAAATTCGCGGAAAGATAGTCCATGCAAATGATAGCTTACAGCCCGCCTAGATAAGTCAGCATTTCCCTTCGATATTTCTAGAATAGAAGAACCGCTTGCTACTATTTGAATATCACTATAATCATCATATAGTTGCTTTAAATCTTTCGCCCACCACATATATCGATGAACTTCGTCAAATAAGAAAAGTCTATATCCTTTGTTATAAAGCTGTTGAACAGTTTCAACCAATCTGTGAGTTTCAAAATAAAAATCATCCAAGCTAAAATAAACTCCCTTTTTCTTACTATGAGAAAGATATTGCAACATTAGTGTTGTCTTTCCCGAACCTCTATAACCAAGAATAACTATCAGTTTTTGAGTCCAATCAATCTGGTTATAAAGATATCTTCTCTTTTTATCCTTTACATCTTTCGATTTCTGAATTGATTTTCCAATAAGATTTTCCATATTTTGCTATTTTCATAAAGCAAATATACAAAATAGTTTTTACATAAAGCATTATTTCACTATGCTTTTTCAATAAAGCATTTTATTTTTTTGCTTTTTACAGAAAGCACTTTTGAATTAAGCTTTCCCCATCTCCCGCCACAAGCACCTCAAAATCTCTGAGTGGTCGTTTTCGCGAAGGTGCATTGCTCCGCCATTGCAGTATTTGAATTCTTTGCAGTTTTTGCAGATGCCGGTTTTCATCCATGAGCGGTCGCGCATGCTTTGGAATTTGTTTTCCCAGATATCAAGAAAGCTTTCTTTGTAAATATTCCCTTGCACAAATTCATAGCTATTGTTTGGACATGCTGATACAGAACCATCTGCCAGAACAGAACCAATATTTACACCTGCTCTACAGAAAAACAAGCCATTACGTATCTTATGGTCGTATTCGCCTGCGTATGCTTCGCAGGAAAAAGAGGTTTCAATTTCAGTTGTCTTTCTGGCGTTTTCGATATATTCAAAAAGTTGGCGAATTTCTTTACCGTCCAGATGTAAATCAGGATATTCAACAGCCCTACCAATAGGCGCAATTGTAAATAATCGCCATGCCTGTATACCAGAGTCAATCAATAGTTGCTTAATCTGATCAAGTTCGAATAAATTACGCTTGTTTACACAGGTAACTACATCATGTATCAGGTCTTTTTGTAAGGAAATTACCTTTAATGCATTTTTAACGGCAGCAAAAGACTTTTTACTTCCTCTAAGCCAGTTATGGTTATCTTCCAATCCGTCAACACTTAATGTAATTGAGCGCAAACCCGAAGCTATTAAGGAATTCATTCGCTCCTGAGTGAGCATCATTCCGTTTGTTACCATCCCCCATGGAAAGCCAAGTTTGGTAATTTCTCTCCCACACTCTTCCAAATCTTTACGAACCATGGGTTCGCCACCAGTAAGCACTATCATAACTTTTCCGGGTTCATATTTGGTAGATATTTCTTTTAACACTTTAGTAAAATCCTCAATTGGCATATCTTTTACATTGCTTTCTTTTTTGCAATCACTACCACAATGCAAACAATTAAGATTACATCGTAAAGTGCATTCCCAGAAAAGATAAGTCAGAGGATGTAATTGAGCCTGTGTTCGTGCATATTTTGAAAATACATTACGAACAATTTTTTGTTTCATAGGTATGGGCATTTTAGTCTTTCTGTAAGCTAACTTCTACTGTATGATCTCCATTTACAAGTGTGGAATCAAAATCCTGATATTTACCATTTTCTGCTCCGTCAACATCAACAATTTTGATATAAAAGTTGCTATCTGCAATAATTGATTGATTAAAATTTCCATTCTCATCTGTTGTAAGACAAACAGAATCTGTTTCAGAATAAACGTTAACTTGCAAATTAGCAATTCCTTCGTTTGTTTCTTTATCCTTAACACTACCTTCTACGCTAACATAACTTTGAGGGGTTCCATAACAAGCTTGAAAAGTTACTAAAAATCCGGCTGCGCCAAACACTCCAAGTATTTTTTTATATATTCCTGATTTAAATTTTAGCAGTTTCATATTGTTTGGTTTTTGTTGTTTTACAAATTTACAAAAAAATCTTTTGCAAAAAGCATTCCTAAATAGAACGATATAGAATTGTGTTTATTATTTTCTGGAACGCGATCAGAGTCGCGCTCCAGCAATAGTTCCGATTCTTGTAAAAGCTAATATACTCCTAGAGTAGCATTATATTGTTTTTGTCACGATTTTTTTACCAAAAATCCCGCCAAAAACGAGCTTGTATATTTGATTAACCCCATATCAGCATGCTGATATGGGGTTATAGATATTTGACCCTCCGGGTCATTTTTCAAACATACTTTTATTAAGCTTCATGTTATTGGGGCACGCTAACAAGAGTCGGATAAACGTCTATTCATAGCGACTTAGTAGTTATTAATGTACATACTCACTCAAGATGAACTCTCCGAAAGATTCAGCAAGAGTTAAAATCCAACAAAAGTTTTATTATGAATTAGCTTTGTTTTTGTCATGATTTAAAGTGACTAAGGTGTTACAGTGCGATGCATTGAGTATTCTAAGTTAAAACCAAATTAATTTCAAGTTTTTTAATAAAAAAAATAA
>CAYUWD010000070.1:0-14815 GCA_964448235.1 uncultured Bacteroidales bacterium
GCAAAGTTTATATTAACAATCTTAAAAAATACCCAGAGATAATTATAAAGCTGAAAGAAAAATATAGGTCCTAGGTTCACTCCGATAGCTATCGGAGAGAGGGGGAGCAGAAAAGACCGAAGAAATTCGGTCTTTTTTTATTATATCAAATTGTTTATGAAAGCATATATTTATATATTATATAGCGCAAAACTTGACGTTTATTATACTGGTAGTACATTGTTAGAACCTGAAGATAGATTAGAAAAACACTTATCAATGTACTATGGAACGAATAAATACACTGCAAAAGCTGATGATTGGCAATTGTTTTTAAGCGAAGAGTGTGAATCAAAAAAGCAGTCTAATGCTATTGAACGACATATAAAAAGAATGAAAAGCAAAGTTTATATTAACAATCTTAAAAAATACCCAGAGATAATTATAAAGCTGAAAGAAAAATATAGGTCCTAGGTTCACTCCGATAGCTATCGGAGAGAGGGGGAGCAGAAAAGTATCTTTTTAGCTTCTTGTTGTTATTTTACTTTCCTTTAATAGTAATATTATAGCAATGAAAAGTTGTTATATTTGCATATTAACTAGAGAAAAAAGTCATGAAAAAAACAACACTACTTGTTGCAATAATATTTGTTGCTTCATTTGTTACAGCTCAAATAGTAAATATTCCTGATGCTAATTTTAAAGCGGCATTGATTGCGAATTTATCAATTAACACTAACGGTGATGGAGAAATACAAGTAGGTGAGGCATTGGCAACAGATTCTATTAATGTTAGTTATAAGCATATTTTAGACTTGACAGGAATTGAGGCATTTACTAAGATTATTTATCTAGATTGTTCTTATAATATGTTAAGCACATTAGAAATTAGTAATAATATTAATCTTATAAAATTACGATGTAGTGATAATTCAATAAATAAATTAGATGTAAGTAATAATGTAGTTCTTGAAATTTTTAATTGTAATGATAATCAATTAACCATATTAGATGTTCGTAATAATACTAATTTGAAATATTTGATGTGTTCTAGAAATAAATTAACCACATTAGATGTTAGCAATAATCTTGCTCTTATTGAATTAGATTGCTATAGTAATAAATTAGCCCGATTAAATATAAGTAATAATGTTGTTCTTACTAGTTTAAGATGTTTTGATAACTTATTGATTACGTTAGATTTTAGTAATAATTCTGCTTTGGAATATTTAAGTTGTAATGATAATCAATTAAGTACATTAGATTTTAGAAATAATGTTAATCTGGAATATTTAAGTTGTAATGATAATCAATTAGTTACTTTAGATGTTAGTAATAATCTTGCTCTTATTGATTTAATTTGTAGTAATAATAAATTGTCTACATTAAATAATAGTGATAATACTAACCTAGAATATTTAAATTGTACTAATAATCAAATAACTACTTTAAATATTGGTAATAATATATTTTTGAGAGATTTATGGTGTTCTAATAATGAATTAACCAAATTGGATGTAAGTCATAATATTTATTTGGAATATTTACGATGTGACAATAATCAATTAACAATATTAGATGTAAGAAACAATCCTTCTTTGAGAGATTTGAACTGCAATAGTAATAAATTAATTAAATTAGACGTAAGTCATAATTCTGATTTGATAGATTTTGATTGTTCTGGGAATCAATTAATTAGTTTGAAAATGGATAATGGAAATAATATAGAGATTTTTAGTTTTAATGCTAAATATAATCCTAATTTAATCTGTATTGATGTAGATGATGCAACATGGGCTACAGAGATTTGGAAAAATATAGACAGCCATTCATATTTTAGTAATCACTGTAAATAATTTGTTTGTGTATGTTAAATATTATTGGTTTTACCAGAATCTAAGATTTTGGTAGATTGTTTATCAGATTTACTCCTGAAGCATTAAACCCAATTGCTCCATTTTTATCTTTAAGGTATCCCATATTCCCTAATTTGGGGTTTTTGTAAGTGTTATCAAAATGAAAAGTAGAAGCAGATAAATGGATTTCTTTAATTCCAGAATCAATAAATTCTTTGGTATTAATATTATTTATTCCACCACCAGGCATAATTATTATTTGATCTCCATGATTTCTATGAAGATTAAGAATTGTTTCTTTTCCATCGTCAACATTCATATATCCTCCAGATGTAAGGAGTCTGTTTGATCCAGTTTTAATAACATCTAGAATTGCCTCATCTTGGTTTGGACAGTTGTCAAATGCGCGATGAAATGTGAATTCAAAAGGTTTGGATAGTTCAACGAGTTTTTTTGTTTTTTCTATGTCTATTTGACCATTTTCTTTTAAAACACCAGAAACAATTCCATTAATTCCTGTTTTTTTTAATGCTATAATATCCTCACACATAATTTCAAATTCTTTATCTGAATAAACAAAATTCCCACCTCGTGGTCGTATAAGTACATTGATTGGTATGACAGATTCTATTGTAGCTTGTTTAACAAAACCTATCGATGGTGTAATTCCTCCAATCTCTAATGCAGAACAAAGTTCAATTCTGTTGGCTATAGATTTGTTTGCATTTACAACAGATTTGTATGAATCTGCACATATCTCGATTGTTATACTCATTTTGGCATAGTTTTTATTTCTTTTCAAAATTAAGTATCTTTAACGAAAAAATAAATTTTATTTGATTTATGAGAAAACTATCCGGATTATTTGTGTTAATATTTTTATATTCTGTATTGAGTTCACAGACATTATATGATTATCCAGATCAATTAAATTACTCTCATTTTCCAGTTTCTGCAACAGATTCTATTACTAATACTTTTCATACAAATGGCTCTTGGTTTGGCATAGGTCTTCCTGATGATTCTAATCCATATCGTTGGGGTAAAATTGCAGGCCCATATAGCACATATATGAATAAATGGATTGGAAAGTCATTAATTCAATTTAATTTTGGAATAGCAGGTATTGGAAAGATCCAATTTGAATCGGCAAAAGATCATAAAATTGTTCAATATCCCGGTATGCTTTATCAAAAGTACATTTACGAATCATATTTTTTAGAGCAGAAAGTTATTTTTATCTCAGGTAGATCTTGTTTAATGCAAGTAGATGCGATAAATACATCTGAAATTAGCATTCCAATGTCATTAATGATAAAAGGATCTGCTTATGAGGAAATTGGTGATTCCGAGCAGTTTACTGATGGTTGGATGTATAAAATTGATGGAGAAAGTAAAATCTTTTGGTTGTTACGTTTTAGATTAGATGATGAGATGAACTTGACTTTTAATCCTGATAATTATGAATTTTCTTTTAAAGAACCCCAAATGGTGCTGCCGGGAGATACTCTTAGGCTTGTTATGATAATGTCACAATATTTTGAAGGAGATTCTAAACAAGATGTTATGTTAGTATCAGAAGCATTGAATTATCCATCCAGATATTTCGAAAGAAATGAGAAGTTGTGGAGATTTTTAATAAGTAATATTATTGTTGAGAAGGAAGAACTCCAAGAAATTACAATGAAATCTCTACAAACAATGTACCTAAATTTGCGTAGTTTTATACCTGGTATTAGAAACTACTTTTTTGTTGAAAGAACTGGACAAGATGAGGTTTATATTAATACAGATGAAGCTTGGTTTTATACTTCGTCATTAATTAGATATGATACAAGATTAGCAATAAATTCATTGGCATCAAACATCTCAAATTTAAATGTAGATAGTTCATTAAATAAGATAATTCCAATATTAAATTGTAGGGATAGTTCACAAATACTTAATGAAAAACCCATGGCTGCATGGACTGCATGGAATATATTTTCAGTTAGTCCTGATGTGGATTTAATGACAACAATATATCCTATGCTTACGGCATATCATAAATATTGGTATTTGAATCATGATATAAATAATAATCGTTGGTGCGAAGATCAATTTGGTATTGAACGTCCTGATATTAATGCTTTATTGTTTTCTGAAAAATATTGTCTTAAAAAAATTGCAGAAGTAATTGGTTACGAGGAAGATGCAGAGATGTATCAAAGACAGATGGATACAATAAAAATGGAATTTAATGCATACTTTTTTAATACTGAAATGATGACTTTTGTTAGTTATGATCTAAAAGATAATTCAGTAATTCCGGCATCAGAAGCTATAGCATATTGTATGTGGTCAGGTTTAGCTGCTTTTGATGTTGCAGATTATTATGCGACGATAATTCAGGAAAATATTGATAATGGATATTTTAAGAATATATTTGAATCTGGAAAATTTGATATTGCATATTATTACTTTTTAATAAGTGGATTAAGATTGTATAAATATGAAAAACAATCTGTTGAAATTAGTGATGTTTTACTATCTCAAATATTAAAAGATGCAAAAAACAATCCTTTACCTTCTTATGGTTATAATGGAATGGTAAATGATAATTCAACTCTTACTGCAGCAATATTAATTTTATTATTAAATTACTAATTAAACTATAGTTAGAGTGAATTATACAAAAAAAGCGGTTATCAAAAACCGCTTTTTTTGTTATAGAATATTAATAGACTAAAAATAGCGTGCTCTATAGTCTTCTATTTCGGTTTCTTTCTTAATTGCATCAAATAATTTGTAAACTTGTCCTGCTTGGTTTCTCATTATACTTAGTTTATCTTCAGAGAAGTCTGTTTTATCAGGAGCAATGGTTTCGTTAATAACTTTTACAACAAAAACTCCATTATTGCCTTTTATTGGTTTAGACAATTTATTCATCCCAATATTTGTTACAACTGCATTTACATTTGGTTCAATACCAACACCGGGTAAAGAGAAAGAGTTGAAACTAATATTTGTAATAGTATCAGTTAATTTATTGTATTTGTTATTAATAGCTTTGATATCCATATTTGCTGCAAGGTCTTTATTTAGTTCTGCAATTAGTTTTTCAGCCTTTTTGTTTTTCATAACAATTGGTTGTATAATATCTTTAACAGTTTCAAAAGGTGCAGTTCCCTTTTCTTTAATTGCAGAAATCTTAGCAATTAAAAATTTATCCTGAAAATTAAATACTGTAGAAACATCTCCTACTTTTGCATCTTCTCTATATACCCATCTGATAATGTCTCTTGCATTTTCGATACCACTAATTTCTGTATCTAATTCGCTAAGTTCATCTGCAACTCTTTTAATAAGATTATCTTCAATTACAGCTTGGTCGAATTTTTTTCCTGTATTATTATCTGCACTAAAGTTACTTGCAATTGAGAAATAGTAATTAGATGTTTGATCAGAGAATCGAATTTCTTTTGTTACAGTTGCAAGTTTAATTTTTCTACTAGATTCTGATTGTTCAGTAACTTTAACAATATGAACGCCAAATTGTGTTTCTACAATATTGATATCACCTGTTTCACCTGCAAAACAAGCTTCGTTAAATTCTGGAACCATCATTCCATCAACAAACCACCCTAAGTCTCCTCCTTGTTGTTGAGATCCTGGGTCTTCTGAATTCATTAGAGCAAGAATAGCAAAATCTTCACCATCTTCGATTAGTGTTTTTAGACTATCTGCTTTTGCGTAACATTGTTCAATGGTAACAGAATCGTTAGGAATCAATAAAATATGGCTTGCATTTACAGAATCTGGTCTTTCTGCAATATCAATAATTCTTGTAAAATAAAACTCATTGTTTGAAAGTATAATGTCTGAAGTAGTCCCAATTTCCTGATTAAAGAAATCAGGATTTAATCCTGTAGGGAGGTCTTTTTGAGAAATAAATCGTTGAAGAGTTCCTACTTCGCTATACCTAGATGCGTAGTCTGCATATCCTTCTTCAAGAGCATTGAACTCAGAGTACATATCTTCAATATCTGTTTTTATTTTAAGAGTATCTTCGGACGAAGGTAAAACATTATATACTATATATTCTATATCTCGACTTTTTTCTTCAACCTGAAACATCTGTTGGTGTTCATCATAATATGATTTTAAGTCTGAATCACTTATTGTTATTTTCTCATCAGGAATTTCTTTATATGCTCTGTAAACATATTCAAAATCGTAGATGTTATTTTTATCTTGATAGTCTAGTTTTGCTAATTGTGTTGGAGTATAGAATCCTTTTGCAACCATATTATTGTATTTTGTGCTAATACGATCACGTTTAATTATTGTTTTCCAGTATTCGGCAATAATTTGATAGTTTGGATCTTCTCCGGATTTTTCAAAGAAATTGCGTATTTGTGCAGTGTCAACTTGTCCTGTTTGAGGATCTGTAAAATTTTGTAATATAACATAATGTATATTTGAACCATAAAGCATGTCTTCTAGTTCAGCTTCGCTAACAGATATTCCAACTTCCTCATAATAGGGTTCTAATAAATATTTTTGTAATATATCATTCCATGCTTGTTCTCTAATGCTTCTGTCTTCGTCAGTCTCTAGATTAGATTTACGTTGTGCTACAAGTAAAAAATTACGATGTTGTTCATAAAATTCTTGAAATTCAGTGTATTCGATATCATCACCATTAATTTCTGCAATACTTGTTTCATTTTTTACAAATAATTGCTGAAAGGTGCTTGGATCAATGATAAATAAAAATAATGCTACACCCACAAAAATAATAACAAAAATCCCTGCTTTGCTTCTGATTTTCTGTAATACTGCCATTACTATAGTCGTTTTATTATAATTAGTTTAATTTTATTTGATATTTTTTCAGGCTGCGAAGATAATAAATTAATATTATTTATAAACATGCAAATGAAAATAATTAACGATATTTACTTATTAATATATAAGAAAGTGATATTGTCGATTGTTTAGCTTTATTTTTTTAGATCGAATAAAATTTACTGAATGCTCTAATTTACAAGTGGTTGAAGAAGTGGTGCAGGTTTATAATGTGGAATTTTATGTAAAATTTATGATTTGCGTAAATAATGAGCTGAAAAAGTATAATAGATGTCTTTTATTTGAAGATTTCTATAAGATTATTATACTTTTGCATTGATTATATCATAATGAAGAATTTAGTAGTAGATTTAGGTAATACAAACTTAAAACTATTTGTTTTTGATGAAGGGCAATTAGTTGAAGATAAAGTTGAAATAGATATTCATGCTTTTAAGGATGTAATTTATGTAACTAAATCTAAATATAGCATTAATAATGTTATTTACTCTTCTGTAAGAAATGATGATATACAGATAGAGAATTATCTTAGGAATCAATTTGATAATTTTTTTGCTGTTAGTGAGAAACTGAGATATCCATTTGAGATAAAATACAAAACTGTAGATACTTTGGGAAATGATCGTTTAGCAGCAGTGTCTGGGGCTGTTGTGTTGTATCCTGATAAAAATGTTTTGATTATAGATGTAGGGACAGCAATTACTTATGACTTTTTAGAAGGAGGTAAGATTTATCATGGTGGAACAATTTCTCCTGGAATAAATATTAGATTTAAAGCTTTGTATAATTTTACTGGAAAACTTCCGTTATTAAGTATTAACAGAGATCTGAATGCAGAATATGGTAGTACAACTTTTGAATCAATTACTCTTGGAGTACAAAATGGGGTTTTATATGAAGTTAATGGAGTAATAAGTGCTTTTAGTAGCAAGTTTGACGATTTATTTGTCATTTTTACAGGGGGAGATAGCTTTTTCTTTGAAAAGTTGATAAAAAATCGCATTTTTGTCGAACCAAATCTTATTGCATTTGGATTAAATAAAATTTTAGAAATTAATGTGTAGAAAAATATTAATACTTATAATTGTTACTCTAACAAGTTTGTCAGTACTATCTCAGGGAAGAGTAGGGTCTCCATATACACGATATGGAATAGGAGATGTCATGCGTTCGACATTGGTTAGGAATAATGCTATGGGAGGTCTATCGTATACAATTCCTTCTAGTAAGGGGATTAGTCATATTAACCCAGCTACAGTTGGCGAAATTGATTCATTAACCTTTATTTTTGATTTTGGATTAAATGGCGGAACTCGTTTATATAGTATAGGAAATCCTGAATATAGCCAAGTGAAATCAGATTTTCATTTGTCTCATTTGAATTTTGGTTTTGCTGTTACAAAATGGTGGAAAGCTGCCGCCGGGGTTTTGCCTTTTAGTGATGTTGGTTATTCTATTAGCGCAGTAGATACTCTACTAAATGTAGACAAAAATTACCTTTTTGCAGGTGATGGAGGTGTAAATAAAGTGTTTTTGACAAATGCCTTTAATCCGTTTAATGACTTTTATGTCGGGATTACTGCTTCTTATTTATTTGGCAAAATATATCAATCCAGCGGAATAGTTTTTGACGATGAATCAGGAGAATATATTAATGTGTTTGAACAAAATATTATTCAGGTAAATGATTTTACTTTTGATCTTGGACTAAAATATTCCTTTTCTTTGAATGAAAAAAACAAGATTTCATTAGGAGGTGTATATGGATATAATTCTGATTTGTCAGCTAAACGTTCTAGTATTGTATATCATACACTTACAACAAGTTCGGCTATAGTTGATACTGTTTTTCAAGCCGATGATGAAATTGGATCTGTTGGTTTGCCTCAAACTATAGGATTTGGTTTAGGATATCAATATAGTGATAAATTATTTGTTGGTCTTGATTATACTATGCAAGATTGGAAAAATGCTGGTTATTTTGGAACCATTGATAATTTGAATAAAGGACAACTTATTTCTTTTGGAATGGAATATGTCCCGGGAGGAACCAGAGGGAGTTTATATAATTATTGGCAAGGTGTAGCTTATCGAACAGGGATTCATTATAATCAAAATTATTTCAAATTATCGACAACACAAACTCCAATTAATGACTTTGGCATAAGTTTTGGTTTAGGTTTACCATTGAAACGTTCTAAAACATTTTTTAATGTCTCACTAGAGATTGGACAAAGAGGAACTTTGGAAAATAGTCTTGTTAAAGAGAATTATGCTATTTTAGGATTGAGTTTTAATCTTGCCGAGACTTGGTTTGTTAAAAGAAAGATTGATTAAATAAAATTAAATGTAAATAAAAATAAATTAGTTATGAAATTGAAAGTTTTTTTGCCGGTTTTAATGATAGGACTTATGATAAGTAGCCTTAGTTTGGCTCAAGATCAAAGTAAGTATGGAGATGACCCAGAAACTTGTGGAATAAAACTATCTACTTACACAGAATTCGTTAATCAAGGTAATCTAAAAGATGCTATGCCTGCTTGGAGATGGTGCTTTTTGAATTGTCCAGAAGCAACAAAAAACATCTATATACATGGTACAAAAATAGTTGAGCATTTTATCGCAAATGCAGCTGACGAAGACACAAAGCAAGCTTATATCGATACTTTGATGATGGTTTATGATAACAGAATACAGTATTTTGGACAAGAAGGTTTGGTGCTCGGTCGTAAAGGCGTTTCGATGTTGAAGTATCGTCAAGACCAAGTTCAAGAGGCTTTTGATGTCTTTGCTCGTTCATTCGAATTAAGGGGTGATAAAACAGAATATTTTGCATTAAAATATTATATGAATACTGCTGCAGTACTTTTTTCTAGCGAAATATTAACAAAAGAAAATGTAGTAGAAATTTATTCAAATGTTTCTGATGCAATTGCAAGTCAATTGCAAAATGTAACTGAAAATAAAAAAGCGAAAATTCAAAAGGCTTCAGAGGATATTGAACAAATATTTGTTAATTCTGGAGCAGCCGATTGTGCTGCAATAATTAGTTTGTTTGGACCAAAATTCGATGCAAATCCAGAAGATACCGATCTTGCAAAAAAAATTGTTGATTTATTGGATAGAGGCACCGGAGATGAATGTAAATTGTCAGATTTATACATGAATGCAGCAGTAGCTGTTTATGGGGTTGAAAAAACTTCTTCATCAGCTCACTCTATTGGACAAGGATACTTTAAAAGAGGTGATGGCGCAAACGCTGAAAAATACTATAAAGAAGCGATAGAATTGGAAGAAGAACCTGCCAAAAAAGCTGATATGTATTATGAGTTAGGGTTACTTTATTATAATACTCTTAAAAATTATTCTGCTGCAAGAATTGCTGCACGTAATGCATTGGGTGAGGATCCAAACTATGCAAAAGCTTATATGCTTATTGGTAGATTATATGCAGCAACTGGTTGCGGAGAAACTGCTTTCGAAAAGAAAAGTGTTAATTGGTTAATAGTTGATCAGTTTGTTAAAGCTAAAAGTGTAACAGAAGATGAAGATATTATTAAAGAAGCAAATGAACTAATAGGTAGGTATTCATCCAGATTCCCAACTCTTGAAGAAGTCTTTTGGTTAAATCTTAGTGAGGGACAAACTGTTACTATTGGTTGTTGGATTAACGAATCAACAACTATCAGATGTATTAAATAGTGATTAAAGAAACTAAAATAAGCTTAACATATTGTGTCGTGCTAATCTTTTTGATTGGCACGACACTTATTTCATGTAATAATGATATAGAAGAAATAAATAAGCTTACCGTTTCTAATGATATGCCTTCGTTTAGGGTTAATGATCTTGAAACAAATTTTAGCGATTCTGGAAGAGTTAAAGTTAGAATTTATGCTCCTGAACTTGTTAGATATGAACATGGAGAACTTAAATATGATGAATACCCTGAAGGAATAAGTGTGGAATTTTATAATTCTATTATGGAAATTACTGGAACATTAAGATGTGATTATGCAAGATATCTTATTAAAGAAGAAATTTGGGAAGCAAAGTCAGATGTTGAAGTAAACAATGCCGAAAAAGAAGAAAAAATAAATACAGAACTTTTATATTGGGATATGAAAAAAGAGCTTATTTATTCTGATAAATTTGTTCGGATTACTACTGCCGAAGAAATACTCTTTGGAGAAGGATTTGAATCTAATCAGGATTTCTCAAAATGGAAAATTTTAAAACCTACAGGAACAATTAACGTAAAAGATGAATAAGAAGATTTTTTTTGTAATTATTGAATATGCCTGGATATTAATGGCAGTGTTTTGTTTGATTATGGGTATATATTATCATATGAAAATAGGGATAGAAAAAGCATGGTTAATATATGGTTTGAGTGTAATAAGTCTGGGCATGTTTGGTGTTAGACGAATGCAAAGGAAAAATAACGAAAAGCGACATAATAGAGATAAATAATGAATTGGTTTATTATTATTATATCGATGATATTCTCAGCTTTTTTCTCAGGAATGGAGATAGCTTATGTTTCATCAAATAAACTTAGATTAGAGCTTGCCTCTAAAAAATCCGGATTGAACTCTAGAATCTTAAATGTATTTAATAATAAACCTGCATATTTTATTTCATCTATGCTGGTTGGGAATAATTTAGTTCTTGTTATTTATGGTATTTTTATGGCAAAAATGCTGGAAGCTCCAATTGAAAGTTTTGTAATAGGAGAATTTTATGTGCTACTTATCCAGACTTTTGTGTCTACTTTGTTTATTCTTGTTTTTGCCGAGTTTCTTCCAAAAACACTTTTTAGGATTTTAAGTAATACTGCATTAAGCACATTTTCTTTGCCTTTAATAGTATTTTATTATCTGTTTTATCCTATTGTAGCTTTTACAATGTGGCTATCTGAGTTGATCCTTAGAGTTTTTGTGCGTGGAAATATTGATAAAAATGCAAAGGAAAAAGCATTTGGAAAAGTCGATATTGATGATATTATTGACAAAAGTAAGATTAGTAATATTCAGAGTAAACAAGCTCAGGAATTAAAAATATTTCAAAATGCAATGGATTTTTCGTCCATAAGACTTAGAGAGTGTATTGTCCCACGAAACGAAATTCAGGCTGTATCTGTTAATATTGGACTCGAAGAATTAAAAGAAAAATTTATTGAGTCAGGTCATTCAAATATATTGATTTACAAGGAAAATGTTGACGAAATTAGTGGATATGTAAATGTCAAAGACATTTTTAAGAATCCACAAAAATTGCGAAATGTTATTCGTCAAATTATGATTGTTCCCGAAACGATGTCTGCAAAAAAATTGTTTGAGCAACTTATTCATGATAAGAAAAGCCTGGCAATAGTTGTTGATGAGTTTGGAAGTACATCGGGGATGGTAACTGTTGAGGATATTTTAGAAGAAATATTTGGTGAGTTTGAAGATGAACATGATGTGCCGGAAATGAGTGTCCAAATTACACCGGAAGGGCATTATATAATTAGTGGGCGTCACGAACTTGACGCTTTTAATGAAGAGTTCGGTTTTGATCTTACAGAATCTGATGATTATGAGACAATGGCCGGATATATTTTATATCATTATGGTAGTTTCCCTAATCAGGGTGAAATTATCAACATTACTGATAATGCAAAAAAAATTAAGTTTAAAATCTTAAAAATTCAGGACACAAAAATCGATAAGATTATGTTGTATGATGAGGGATAGCTTGTGTGTCTTTAGCCTGTAGTTGTCGGTGTTTTTGTAATCAGTAATCGGTATGTTGGTTCCGAAGAATAAAAAATCAGTGATTTTTGTATTTCTTCTAGTCTCGTGTACGATGGTCTGCGGAAATCCTTATTAAAACAAGAAATTGTTATGTAATGTTGTTTTAAATAAACGATAAAACTGTAATATATGTGTTTGAAAAACAAATTATACCATTTCTGTCCTGTTTTATCCCGAGGATACTAGAACTTAGGTTCGGGATTTATTGGGATATTCGTAGTCTGTGTGTTACAAATACTGATGTTGTTGGCGCATGTTTTTGCTATGACTGTTCTGAAAGCTTTCGGAATTGAGGTCTGAAAAGATTATGATATGATGGGCAAATTGTCAAAGAATGACAATTTTTTTGTTATGTATTAAGATTTTATATATAAGCTGTTTTTGCAAAAAAAATAGAAAATAATTATTTGCTTTTAGGATCAGACACTTTAGATGCTGGCAACTCTAATACGTCTATAGTTTGTGAAATAGATGAGTGTGGAGGCTTGTTAAATGCAGTAAGGTATATTAACGATACTGTTTATGGCATATCAACATATGCTGCTAAAAGCTATGTTACAGTGAGTTTTGACTATAAAGGCAGTAGTGATACATAGTTTGAGTACAGGATATATGGTTTGGATGGTAAATTATTTCAATCGGGGACACTAAATAAGGAGGCTGAGACTGAGGTGACTGAGCGAAGTCGAAGTTCCGAAGTCGCTGTGTCAGATCTACCTTCAGGCTATTTTACAATTCAGTTTTGGGGCGGAGGAAAGATATTTACGGGGAAGTTTGTTAAGGAGTAAGCTTTTTAATAGACTGTCGGTGTGCCTTTAAGTCACGGCGACATTATTAAAAACAATGGTAGTAATCTTGAATTTAACAAAAAACATATAATTGATAATTAATAATTTATTAACTTGTAGTGTTATTTAATCATGCTGCAAGTTTTTATATTTTTACAATAAAAAAACAGTTCTATTTATTATTAAATTTGTTATTGTTGATGCAACCGGTAAAACAGTCAGGGAACAAGAGTTTAAGCACTTGCGTGATGTGATTATTCTTAAAACCGGTGCCCTGATTGAAGGTACATATAATTGCGTTATTTATAATGGGTCAAAAATGGAATTTTCAATAAAACTTGTAAAAGAAAAATAAACTTTTATAAAATTGTGTATGCGAAAAGTTTTTTTGATAATATTATTTGCAATATTAATAAATGTTGTTTATTCACAGGAAAGATTTTTTAATTTGTATCCGGGATGGGTAATAGATTTTACATATGAAGATGCAGATCGTTTTAATTTTTACGGATTAGATACTATTGATTTAGGTTATTCAAACACTCCTATTCAAATAGAACTTTCTGTGACTAGAATCTTAGATCTATCTCACGTTAATTAGTATAGATGACAAAACAATTTGTGGGGGAGTCGAGCACAAGAAGCCAAAAGAGCAACCCACATTGTAAGTGCATGAGCAGCTTTCGTGTATTAACACCAAATGATTACAATAAAGATATTAACTATGGGCATGGTAGAATAAAAACAAGAAAATGCTCTATCTTAATAGGTCTTAGCTTAGTAGAAGATTCTGAAAAATGGCCAGGTTTAACTTCAATTGTTAGGATTAAACGAACTCGTCATTTTAAGGTAATTGGGAAAGTAGAATTTCAAACAAATTATTATACTTCATCTATTGATAATGCAAAAGTTATTCAAAATGGTGTAAGAAAACATTGGGGAATAGAAAACAAGGTACACTGGATACTTGATGTTGCCTTTTTAGAAAAAATGCTGCTCAGAACTTTTCATCTCTCAATCGAATTGCCATCAATATTTTAAAACAAGATAAATCAATTAAGAGGGGAATTAAGGGAAAAAGACTTAATGCTGCATGGAATAATCAATATTTGTTAAATCTTTTAAACTTTTAAATGCGTTTGCCCTGTGTTTTTTGTTTTAATAATAAGTAAAATTATTGCATATTTGTAAAAAATTAGAACCTATGATAGTTTCAATGACAGGCTTTGGACGTGAAGTCTTAGAGTATAACAATAAAAAAATAAGCATTGATATTAAATCTCTTAATTCCAAAACAAGTGATATTAATACCAGAATTCCGGGATATTATAAAGAGAAAGAGTTAGAAATAAGGAAACTTATATCTTCAAATTTAAAAAGAGGTAAAATAGACTTCTGTATGTTTGTTGAACTAAACGGAACTGATTGTGTTTCTCAAATAAATGAGGATGTTTTAGTTAATTATTATGTTCAATTATTACATATTTCTAAAACTAATAACATTAAATTAAACCAATTTAAAGACACTTTACTTAATAAATCC
>CAYUWD010000070.1:14838-19495 GCA_964448235.1 uncultured Bacteroidales bacterium
TGCCTGATGTATTAAAAAACAAGTCAGAAGAGCTTGCTGATGATGAATGGGCGCAGGTGTTAGAAACAATTAAAAAAGCGTTATCAGCATTGATGAGCTATCGTATTGAAGAAGGTAAAAGTCTTGAAAAGGATATTGTAATAAATATTAATAGCATTTTAACTCTGCTTAAAAAGATTAAACTTTTTGAAGAAGATCGAATAAGTAAAATTCGTGAAAAGTTAAAACAAGGTTTATCAGATATTAATAATAATGGTAATTTAGATGCAAATCGATATGAGCAGGAAATTATATATTATGTTGAAAAATTGGATATAAATGAAGAGAAAGTTAGGTTGAAGAAAAATTGTGAGTATTTTCTGGAAACAATAAAATCAGATTGTCCGGTAGGTAAAAAGTTGACATTTATATCGCAGGAAATCGGTAGGGAAATTAATACACTGGGTTCAAAAGCAAATAATGCTGATATGCAGAAATTGGTTGTAATGATGAAGGATGAATTAGAGAAGGTTAAAGAACAACTATTAAATGTTTTGTAATGGGTAAAGTTCTAATATTTTCTGCTCCTAGTGGAGCAGGTAAAACGACTCTTGTACATAGTTTATTAAAGAATAAAGAGTTTAAACTTGAGTTTTCTGTTTCTGCATGTAGTAGGGAAAAAAGAGGGAGTGAATTACATGGAGAGGACTATTATTTTCTTAATGTAGAGGATTTCAAACAGAAAATTATTAATGACGAGTTTCTTGAATGGGAAGAGGTATATGAGAATCATTTTTATGGCAGTCTTAAATCTGAAGTAGAGAGAATCCTAGCTACAGGAAATAATGTAATTTTTGATGTTGACGTTAAAGGAGGGATTAATATAAAAAACTATTATAAAGATAAAGCTCTTAGTATTTTTGTTATGCCACCATCATTAGAAGAGTTGGAAGAAAGACTTAGAAATAGATCTACTGACAATCAACAGGCGATTAAAACAAGAATTGAAAAAGCTAAGTATGAATTAAAATTTGCGAATGAATTTGATGTGCGAATTATAAATGATGATTTAGAACGGGCAAAATCTGAAGTTAATAAGGTTGTATCCGAATTTTTAAATAAATAAAAGCTCCGAAATTTCGGAGCTTTTATTTATCTTGTTATCATAATTTTTTTGTCAAGTATTTTATTACTAGAAAAGAATCGAAAGATATACATTCCTTCAGGTAGATTTCTTAAATCAATAATTTTTTGATGCTCTATTTTTTCAGTTGTTATTAATGACCCTAAAATATCATAAATTTTTAAAACAGCAGTTTCATTTTCACCAACAACTGTATGTATAAAGTTTTTTGCAGGATTAGGATAAAGTGAGATGTCATTATTTGATAAATTGTTATTGTTAATTCCGACAGAAAAATCCATTGTGTTTGTAAAGAATTTATAAATTTCTGTAGTGTAATCCATGTCGTTTTGTGGTGTATAATACCATTCATGATCTCCTTCAATAACTTTTATAAATCCAGTATATGAATCATTGTCTCCATTTTGGTAAATATATCTTTCAAATGTTTTCCCATCAGCTTGAGTATCAGGAAAAATATTTACAATTGGTGTTACTTCACAATTGTTAAAGGTTTTCCAACTATCGACACATTCTTCAGCACCTTGACCAACAGAGTAGATTAATCCTGAGCCAAAATTTACTTCGGCATCTTCATAAGATACTGTTTGATCAGCTGTTCCATGTATATGTAAAGTGTTTATGTTGTTTGTTGGTGTGAATGGTAAAAATTTTCCGATGGTTCCACTTACAGATGCAACTGCTGTAATTCTGTCGCCATGTTCTATGCCCATTCTATTACTCATAAAACCTCCCATTGAAAATCCCATAAAAAATATTGAGTCAGTATTAATGTTGAAATGATTTTCTAATGAGTCCAAAACTGCGATTAAAAAGCCTGAATCATCAACATCTTCGTTGAGTATTTGATCTCCAAGCATTGTCCCTTCTGCACCTGCACCTGAATTCCATGCGGTTCCTATTTCGCCTAAAACTGGAATAGAGGCCATAAGTGCTTGTGGTGTAATAATTATCCAATTGGTAGATTCTCCAAAAGCAATAAGGCTTAGATAATTTGAAAAATTAGTCATATTATCTCCTAGCCCATGAAGACAAAATACAACTGGGACAGAATTTTCTCCAGTATATGAAGTCGGTATATATTCTAGATATTCACGTTCTGTGGCATCCCAAGTTAGGTTTCTTGTTGTTTGCTGTGCGAACATGACAATGCTGATTGTTGTAACAACAACGAAAAGTAGATATTTCTTCATAGGATATAGTTTTTGGTTTGTAATGTTGTCAAATTTAATAAAAAAAACATTATAATTATACTAAATTCTGTGTTTTAGTATTTTTTTAACAATATCAGGAGAGATGTTTTTGTTTTCTCCGAGTTTTACGTATTTGCGATCTTCCAATTTGTTGCATATTATATCTATTGAAGATTCAGGAATATTGTAGTCTGATAATTTAGTTTTAATATTTAAACTGTGGAAAAATTCTTCGGTTTTTTCAATTGTATTTTTTATGGCAGAGTCTTTATCAGAAATATCTATATTCCATACATTTTTTGCAAAATGAAGCAGTTTTTCTTTTTTCTCATCTTTCATTACTCTTAAAACTCCCGGTAAAACTATTGCAAGAGTTTGGGCATGATCAATTCCATGTAATGCAGTTATTTCGTGTCCAATCATGTGAGTAGCCCAATCTTCCGGCACACCGGCAGATAATAAACCATTTAGAGCCATTGTTGCAGCCCACATAAGGTTTGCATTAGCATCATAGTTCTTTCTGTCTTCTAAAACTTTTGGTCCTTCTTCGATTAAGACTTTTAATAAAGATGCAGAATAGGCATCCTGAACAGCCCCATTAACAGGATATGTAATATATTGCTCTGTAATATGAATAAATGCATCAATTATTCCGTTAGAGATTTGAACATCAGGTAATGAATACATTACTTCAGGATTCAATATTGAAAAAACAGGCATTAAAAGCGGATTTCCAAATGCTAACTTATCTTTTGTAGAAACTCTGGTAATTACAGCACCACCATTCATTTCAGAGCCGGTTGCAGGAATTGTTAAAACAGTTCCTAAGCTAATTGCAGAATCAAAAGGAGTGTATTTTGAAAGCATATCCCAAGGTTCGTCACCTTTGAATAGAATCGCAGCAGCAATAAATTTTGAACCATCGATAACGCTTCCGCCACCCACAGCAAGAATGAAATCAATATTCTCTTTTTTACCGATTTCAACCGCTTGCATTAGTGTTTCATATTCAGGATTTGCCCCGATACCACCAAACTCTATAATGTTTTTTCCTTGTAACTGTTCTTTGACTTTATCGTAAATGCCATTTTGTTTTATACTACCCATTCCATACGTGAGTAGAATATTATTATAGCCTAAAAGTTCCTCAGATATTTTATCATACTGATCTTGTCCAAAATGTATTCGGACAGGATTATAAAATGTAAAGTTCTTCATTGTATTTATTTTATGTTTTGTCTTTTTCTTCAGGAACGGGGCTTTTCTTTTTAAACCAGCCATAACCTCTTGCCATAAGTGCCAAACCTAAAAGTATAAATGGAATACTCAATATTTGACCCATTCTTATTGCAGATGTCCAACCGTTAAATTCGACTTGATGCACTTTTGTATATTCGATTACGAATCTAAAAGCAAAAAGTATAGTTATAAACCATCCAAGGAATGTTCCTTCTTTCCATTTTTGGATAAACTTTTTAAAGATAAAATAGAATGAGATAAACATTATGAAATAAAAAATTGCTTCGTAGAGTTGCGTTGGATGACGAGGTGTCCAGTAATCAACCAAGCAAGTCATGTCCATAGTGTTGCAATGTCCGGTTGCAGTATCAATTGCAGGTTGTAAATCTGCATTATTTTTTAGGAACTTGAATGCCCATGGGACGCTTGTTTGTACACCAATTATTTCTGAATTCATTAGGTTGCCAAGTCTTACCATTCCTCCTGCAAGAGGAACGATTAGTACAATTCTGTCTAGTATTCCCAGATAGTTCATTTTATGTTTTCTGGAATAAAGCCAAACTGCAATTAAAATGCCAGCAGCACCTCCATGACTTGCAAGACCGCCTTCCCAGACTTTTAATATTTCAACAGGGTTAGATAAATAGTATCCGGGGTTATAAAAGAAACAATGTCCCAATCTTAAACCAAGGACTACACCAACGATAACGCAAATAGCTAATTTGTCGATAATTTCTTGTTTGTTTCCCTCTTTTCTCATTACTTTTGAAATAATTAGATATCCCAAGAGAAATCCAATTGCTAGAAGAAAACCATACCATCGAATTCCTCGTTCACCAATTTGAAAAAGAATAGGATCAGCATCCCAAACTATATACAAAAATTCCATAATTATTTAGTTTGACACAAACTTACATAAAGTTTTTTATTGCCGCAATAAGTAAAGATTAAATATCATTTATATTCAAACGCTCCGAAAGTTTTCCTTTAGCTCAAGCGCGACTCCGATCGCGTTTGAGCTTGAAAGCGTTTGAATAATTCAGCACTTCTTAAGTTCAATTAGTAAATGCACTTTTTTCTCTCTTCCTGAAATGTAGCGTAG
>CAYUWD010000071.1:0-19473 GCA_964448235.1 uncultured Bacteroidales bacterium
CAAGACCAGCATTAAAACAGCACATTTCACCAAAGAAATCTACAGCAGTTTCATATTCGCCAGCTTTAATAGCAATAGCACCTTGTCCTGCACTAGCTTCAGGCACACCTGTTGCAGATTGGAAACTAGTTTCAGCTTCTTCGATATTACCTTCTGACAAATAAACATTACCTAAATTATTGAATACAGTTCCATTAGCTTCTAAACTTTTAGCTTTTTCGATAGAAGTTTTTGAACCAGCAATATCACCTTTTTTATACTGAACACAAGCTAGATTATTAAATCCTCTCCATTCTTTTGGAAATTTCTCTGTAGTTTTTGTATAAACAGCTAATTTGTCATCTAAATCTTCTTTAAGATTTCCTAAGTACAATAATTCTTCAAAAGTTAAACTATCCACATTTTCTGTAAATAGAGCATCAATCTCTTCGTCAGTATGACCAATAAGCATTACATTAACTTTCACTTCAGAACGACGAAGTAAAGGGTGTATTTCTTTTTCCAATTCTTCGAAAGTTGCAGTCATATTACGAATTTCCTCTTCACGTTTTTCAGGGTCAGTATTCATATTTACAACACGAAGAATCATATCTTTATCAGCAAGGTTTGATTCAGAAACTGCTTTTTTAAAACCTTCCCAATCTTCTTCAGTAACAAGATATTTAAAGAAATCATCATCTTTAAACTCTTCAATTTTTCTATATTCATTTTTAACGAATTTATCGATTGTCTTTGATCTGTCATTAGAAACTTTAGTATTCATTTCCATTGTACCTTCAGGAGAAGCATAAGAAATTAATTCTACATCAACGAATTCTTTTCTTTCATCCTCACTAACAGCCTCAACATACTCTTTTAATTCAACGATTTCGTCTCTTTTACGTTCATTGTACTTTAATTCTGCTCTATTTTTATCATAATTAACAAGTCCCATTTTTGAATCAGGAATGTCTTTTACAAATTTATCTTTTGCAGCACTGGTTTGTCCGACAAATTTCACAAGGTCAGGAGTAGCGACAATACCTTCAGCAACAGTTTCTGGTTCAAAATCTTCAGTTTTGTTCCCTTTTGATGCAGTAATTCGTAACTCCAATGTTGATCTTCTCATTTCTGCTTTATACTCAAACTTGTCATCATAATTGAAAGAGCCACCAGTTTTATATTCAATTACATTTGCATTTCCCTCAATTTTTTCTCCTTGAACATAAACAGGAGTTAAGGCTTTTTCGCCACCTTCCCAAACTAAAGTTGGAGTAATGGTAGCTGTTACTTTTTTATTAAAATACTTTTCAGGAAAATTACCTTTAATATTCACAGCAACTTCACCAGCATGCATTTCAAGAACTTCAGGATTTACTGAATAATTAATATCATCAGCATTTTCAATCATTTTTTTCAGACCATTACAGTTTGTTAAAGAAAACATAACTGCGATAGCGAGAACAAAAAATAAGGTCTTTTTCATAATTTAATCATTTAAATATTTGACATTCTAATTATATTCACACTTAATTAATAGATATTGCAAAAATAACAATGATTTTCATAAAAAAAAATACAAAATCAATACTTTTTACAAATTAAAATACAATTCTGTTAATTCCTTTCATATATTTCCTTTCAAATATAGTATTGACAATAGTTTCATAATGTAAAGGATTGTTAACAAAATCTATATAATTTGTATCAATAACTACTATTTTCAAATCTTTTTGCTGTTTAAAAAAACTAAAATAGCCATTTTCTATACTTTTTAAATAATCTGACGAAATATTTTGTTCATATTCCCTTCCTCTCAATTTAATATTCTTTAGCAAGTTATCTACGTCTTTATGTAAATAAACATATATATCAGGTTTAGGTAATGAACTATAAATTATGTCAAATAATTGTCTGTATAACTTATATTCATCTTCATGTAAAGTTGAGGATGAAAATATTAGTGATTTCATAAAAAAGTAATCTGAAACTATTAGGTCACTAAATAAATCCAAACTATCTAAATTATTTTTTAGCTGATGATATCTATCAGCCAAAAAAGATAATTCCAAAGGAAAGGAATACCTATCTGGATTATCGTAAAATTTTGGCAAAAATGGATTGTCAGCAAATTGTTCTAAAATCGGCTTTGCATTTAAATTTTCAGCTATTTTCTTCGTTAACGAAGTTTTTCCTGCACCAATATTTCCTTCAATAACCAAATAATTTACTTGCATACTTCAAAATAAATAAATTTAATCTTTACTTACATTTATTTTTTTCAAAAGATATTAACTATTGTTGGAAAGCCCACATCTGAAACTAACTAAAAAAGTCCCGACTAAAAATCGGGACTTGAACTAAATTATTTATTTATTATTTAATAAACCGGAGTAAATTCCATATTGTAAAATGCAAATGAATAAAGATCAACAATTTCGTCAATAACTTTCGAAGTTGGTTTTCCTGCGCCATGTCCTGCTTGAGTTTCTATTCTAATTAAGACAGGATTTTCTCCTTTATATGTGTTTTGCAATGTTGCAATATATTTAAACGAATGGGCAGGCACAACTCTATCGTCATGATCAGCTGTTGTAACCAATACTGCAGGATATTCTAAATCTGGCTTAATGTTGTGCAAAGGAGAATACCCATAAAGATATTCAAACATTTCTTTATTATCTGCACTTGTTCCATAATCTGTAGCCCAGTATCTTCCAATAGTAAACTCATGATACCTTAACATATCCATAACGCCAACCGCAGGCAAAGCAACTGCAAACAAGTCGGGTCGTTGATTTATAACTGCACCTATTAATAGTCCCCCATTAGATCCTCCCTGAATTGCTAATCGTTTTTCAGAAGTATATCCTTTAGATATTAAATACTCAGCAGCAGCAATAAAATCATCAAATACATTTTGTTTATTCATTAAAGTCCCTGCTTTATGCCATTCTTCGCCATATTCGCCACCACCACGCAAATTAGCTATAGCAACAACTCCACCTTGCTCAAGCCATAATAATCTGGAAAGGCTAAAATACGGAGTTAAGGAAATATTAAATCCCCCATATCCATACAAAAGTGTTGGATTATTCCCATCAAGAGCTACTCCTTTTTTGAAAACAATAAACATTGGAATTTTTGTTCCATCAGCAGAACTATAAAAAACTTGTTTTGTTTGGTAATCATCTGTTTTAATTCCTAATTTTGATTTCTGATAAACTTCTGACTTATTATTCTGAATATCATATTTGTATACTGTTGCAGGACTAACAAATGATGTTACTGTATAGAAAGTATATTCATCATCTCTTTCACCACTAAACCCACTAATAGTTCCAATTGTATTATTATCTAATTCATATTTAAAAACACCATCTTTATCAAATACTTTAACAACAGAATGTGCATCAATCATATAATTAACAATAAATTTATCTCCTATGAAACTGATATCTTTCAAAACCCCTTTTTCTTCAGGAATAAAATCTACCCAATTATTTTTTGCTGGATTTTTAAGGTCTATTTTAATTATTTTATAACGTGGGGCATTATAATTAGTATATACATATAAAACATCATCAATTTCATCAACTACATTAAAATCATTATCAAATTCTTTAATAAGTGTTATCACCTTAGAATTATCGTTAGATAAATCTTTATAAAGTAAAGCATTCCCAGAAGTTGAAACAGATGCAGAAATAATCAGATATTTTTTACTTTCAGTAACACCTGCATAAAACCCAGTTTCCGAATTATCTACATCTTCATAAACCAATACATCCTTAGATTGGCTTTCTCCTAACTCATGATAAAATATTTTAGCATTAGTATTTGTTGCTGAAAGTTCTTCTCCATCTTTAGGTTCAGGATATCTACTATAGAAAAAGCCATTTTTGTACCATGAAATTCCTGAGAATTTCACCCATTCAATATGATCATCAAGATCTTTACTAGATTGTATTTCACGAACAAAAATCTCCTGCCAATCACTTCCTGCTCTGGATACTGCATAACCTAAATATTTACCATCATCAGAAACAGATATAGTAGACAATGCAACCGTTCCGTCTTTAGAAAGTGTATTTGGATCAAGCAATTCAATTTCTTCACCATCCAATGTGTTCTTATAATACAAAACACTTTGATTTTGCAAACCATCATTCATATAAAAGAAGAATTTATCTCCTTTTTTAAATGGTGCCGAAACTTTTGGGTAATCCCATATCTTTGTTAATCTGTCTTTCATTTTATTGCGATACGGAATTGTTTCGAGATAGGCATTTGTAAGTTCATTTTGTTGTTTTACCCACTCTGCAGTTTCTTCAGAATTATCATCCTCTAACCACCTATATGGATCTTTTATTATAGTTCCAAAATAGTCATCTTCTACCTCTCCTGTTTTTGTGTTGGGATAATTCAATTCAAAATCCATTTGTTTTGTATTAGTGTTTTTACATGAAAAAAACAATAGCAAGATAGTGCTCATTGATAATAATAATAATATAGTATGTCTCATTTCAAAATTTTTGTTTGAGTCAAAATTAGCAATAAATTATATATGAATTTATTTGTTAACACTATATTAAGAATTTTTAACCATGACTTAAGAAAAATTCAACCTTATTACGAGACAAGATTAATAAATTCATATTTATTTCCGGAAAAATCAAGAATTTTAATAAAATCCTGATATGTAATTGCTAAAATTGCATTGGGCTCATTTGGTAAAAATGTTAATTTTTGTTTGTTTTTCAAACTAATATCAACAAATACTTCTACATGATTTTCATCATCATTAAATAAATTAAAGAGCGAAATAGCACCAGGAATACCTTTTAACCATTTTTCAATTCGTTTCTGAGAAGCAAAGGAAATTTTTCCCTTACGAAATTTTTGTTCTAATAATCTTACATTTACAGTTCTGTAATAATCAGAAATAATTAGAAAATGTCTATTCCCTTTGTGATTTCTTAGAAAAAGGTTTTTACATCTTGTTGAATTTATTCTCTTCCAAAACTGTCCGTCATCTTCATTTGAAAAATCTTTTGGAGATTCATAGTACTCATAATTTATTCCAATTGAATCCAGAGTCTTATAAACAATTGATTGTCCGATCATTTTTTATTAAAATAAATATCCAATAAAGTTTTTGCAGCAACAAAACTACTTATTTTGTTATCTAGCACATCTTTTTCAATAATTTTTATTTGTGAAACAATATTTGCATCATTATAGAATCTCTCTTTAACGACTTCATTTACTGTTTCGTACATCCAATATTTTGATTGATAGTTTCTATTATAATTAAAATAACCGCTAGTTTTAGTTTGATTAATAAAATCATTGATTGTATTCCATACATCTTTAATTCCATTATTTTCCAGAGCTGAACAAGTAATTACTTTGGGTAACCATCCTGAATCTGTTGGTGGGAATAAATGCAATGCATTCTCATACTGAGCTTTTGCTAATTTAGCTTTATTGACATTAGTCCCATCAGCTTTATTAATTGCAATTGCATCAGCCATTTCCATAATACCTCTTTTTATTCCCTGCAATTCATCACCGGCTCCAGCAAGCATCAAAAGAAGGAAAAAATCAACCATAGAATGCACAACTGTTTCGGATTGACCAACTCCGACAGTCTCAATAAAAATAGTATCATAACCTGCTGCTTCACATAAAATAATTGCTTCTCTAGTCTTTCTGGCAACTCCTCCCAATGACCCTGCTGAAGGAGAAGGTCTAATAAATGCCGATGAATGTGCAGCAAGATCTTCCATTCTTGTTTTATCTCCTAAAATAGAACCTCCACTACGCTCACTACTTGGATCTACTGCCAAAACAGCTAATTTATGACCATTTTTAACAATCTGCATACCTAATGCTTCGATAAAGGTTGACTTACCAACACCAGGAACCCCTGTAATGCCAATCCTCACTGATGGTTTTTCATATTGCAAACATTTTTCAATAATTTTTTGCGAAAGTTCAAAATGTTCAGGCAATTTACTTTCTAATAATGTAATTGCACGACCTAAAACATTTACATTACCATTAAGTATACCATTAACATAATCGCCGATGCTCAAATTTTGCTTTTGTTTTCTAAATCTAGAAATATTTGGATTTATTGTTGGAGGTTGCTGAACTCCATCATTAACAATTAAAGCAGATTTCTCAGATTTGCTTTCCTCCACTTCTCCAATAAATTTTTTCTTATTTTTTGCCATAAATTATCTTATTTTTTTAAACATTAGATAATTTTTAACATAATCAGCTACTCCATCATGCAAACTGGTAAATTCCTTATCATAACCAGCTTTTCTGAGATTCGAAAGATTTGCACAAGTATAATATTGATATTTATCTCTAATATCAGTTGGAGTATCTATATACTCAATATTTTCATCATGCTCCATTGCAGCAAAAGTTGCATTAGCCAGATTATTAAAAGTCTCTGCTTTTCCAGTACCGAGATTAAATATACCTGATATATTTCGCTTTCTCATAAAATACACCATAACATCACAAACATCTTTAACATACACAAAATCTCGCTGTTGTTCTCCATCCTTATAATCTGGATTATGGGATTTAAAAAGTTTTAGTTTATTAGTTTCGGTAATTTGATTATAAGCATGCAAAACAACTGATGCCATTCTCTTCTTGTGGTATTCATTTGGTCCATAAACATTAAAAAATTTAAAGCCCATCCAAAAATACGGTTTAACTTTTTGCTTTAAAGCCCACTTGTCAAATTCATTCTTAGATACTCCATAAGGATTTAATGGTTTCAACATTTCCGGATTAAAATCATCATTAAACCCGAACTCACCCATTCCATAAGTAGCAGCAGATGAAGCAAAAATTAATGGCAATCCATATTTACAACATTTTTGCCATATCATTTTACTATATTCTGTATTTAATTTTGATAAAATATCTGGATTAAATTCAGCTGTATCTGTTCTTGCGCCCAAGTGAAAAACAAATTGTATAAATTTATGATTCTGATCAATCCAATTTGAAAAGTTATTTCTATCAACTAAAGATTTTACTTGTTTATTTGTAAAATTATTTAGTTTTTCTTCACGAATAAAATCATCAACTAAAATAAGATCTTTGTATCCCAGTTCTAGTAATTGTGCTACCAAATTACTTCCAATAAAACCTGCTGCTCCTGTAACGATAATCATAATAATATTTATCTTTTTGCAAACTTACAAAAAATGAGACAGCATATTGCTAAAATTAACTATAAAAACTTATGCGAAAAGATTTTCTTTACCTATCTCATTAACATTATATAACCTTTTTTAGTCCTCACAGAGCCATCATACATTTCAGCTTCAACATAATAACTATAATTGTCAATATTTTGAATTTGACCCTTATAAAATCCATCCCATCCTTGGTTTATATCATCAGTGTAGAATACTTCTTCACCCCATCTGTTAAAGATACGGAACTGCAAGAGATTTTTAATTCCAAAACCTTTAACATAAACAATTCTATTTTCTGGATTTCCAAGTGGTGTAAAAGCCATTGGAACATCCAGAGAGTATTCTTCACGAACAACAATATCTACATAGTAATTATGTCGGAAACACTTTAGACTATCTTCAACTGTCAAATTATATCGCATATCTTCTTCGGGGAAGAAATATGGCATTGGGCATTCAAAACAGGATATACTAGTTTGTGGTGTCCATACATAAGTTAAGTTCTCCTGATCAGCTAACAGGTTAGAAAATACTGTATCACCAATCATAATAGAGTCTATTTCCGGAGTAAGAGTAATATTTGGCTCTTGCATTACAATAATATTAACAGAGTCAACAACTTGACACAAATGATCATTAAACACCTGTACATAATACATAGTATTTTCGGTCGGACTAACTGCTGGTGTTGCACTATTTACATCAGTGATTGCAACATTTGGAGTCCAGTTATAACTTGTACCACCTGTTGCATAGATGCCAAATTCATCTCCATAGCAAATTATTGTATCACTTTGGATTGTCACTTTTGGTAAAGCATAAACATCTATAGAAGTTGTTGCAGTATCAGTACAACCGAACTCGTCTTCGATGGTTAACTCAATATCTACAGTAACATCTTCGATTGTAGTATTTTCAAATGCTATAGATTCTATTTCTAAGCCTGTTCCATATTCCTCTCCATCAATCCACCATATACGATAATCATCTCCTTCTGAGTCACTGGTTAAAAGTGCATCGAAAGGAGAACATTGTCCTTGATCAATCACTACTGCATCTTCATCCGTAACAATCAAATCTGCATAAACATCGTGAATATAAATAGTATCGGTAAAATAAACAGTACAGAATGGGCCTGAAGTAAGAGTCAAGTTTGCAATATAATATCCATCAACCGGTATAATATCATAAGAATGTTCAAATGAAGTAAGATCATATGCATCTCCTCCTCCAACTACCCAATTATAATCGATAACATCATTCATATTAGTCAACTCAAAAGAAACTGGTTCATCAACACAAGCGTCATGAGTACTAATATTCCTTTCTGCATAAGGACCTTCTATTGTAAGTTGTTGTGTATAAGAATCTGTACAACCTGCTGATGTTTCAAGATTGAGAATAATATCATATGTTCCTGGCATAGTATAAAGATAATCCGGTTCTTCAACATCAACAGTATCATTATTCCCCATTATCCATTGATAAATAAGTGTTGTTTCTGGAGGAATAACTGAAGAATTTTCAATAATTTCTGGAGCTTCAGGATAACATGACAATGTGTTATCTACAAGACTAAAATTAGCAGTAGGATCTTGAATTATTATATAATCTTCATATGTAATTTCATCAATACAACCAAGCAGATTGTCAACATTTAATTTTACGTCAAAATACCCGCCACTACTATATGCATGAGTTGTATTTGGATCATTACCAATCACATCCCCCCCCTCTCCAAAATTCCATGTATATACATATGTAGGATCAGTTTCAGCAGCACTAAACGAAATTTCATCTCCAACACAAGCTACCTGCTCTGGAGCAGCAAAAGAAGCATTAACAGAAGCTACAGTAATTAAATCATGATATGTTGTATCATCAACACAACCAGAAACAGTTTGTACATATACTGTAACATCATATGTCCCTTCCTGACTAAAAGTATATTCAACAATTGAGCCACTCAACTGATCACCATTATTAAAATCCCACAAGACCTGATTTATAGCTTCATCTGCATCTGTTTGATCAGTAAAAGTAACTGTCAAACTATTGCAACCATATGTATCACTAACATCAATATCAATATCAGGACCTAAAATATGAATTTCATCAGTAATTGAATTTTCACAACCATTACCATCTCTCACAGTAAGGGTTATAGTAAAATATCCCACTTCTGTCCACATGTGTTGTACAGCGATTTCAGATATCCAACCGGAATTTGTTCCATCACCAAAATCCCAATAATACTCCGTAACATTTAATGAAGACCCCCCATTTAATACAATATTCTGATGAGCACATACTTCATCCTGAATTAAAGTAAAAACGGCTTGAGGAGAAGATATACTTACTTCTACTGAGTCAACAAAATCGCAACCGGTTTCTGTATTATGTGCAGTAACTTTACACCAATAACTTTGTTGCGCAGGGAAAGTAATTGGATAAGTATCATCTGTTGACGCATTCTCACTTTCTACTACAATTTTAGTTCCTTCATTCCAATAATAAAATTCCCAATCCCAGGTTTCTGCATCTGTATGGGTTAAATTAAATATAAAATCGAGAGGATTTGCACAATCAGTTGTATTCCCTATTGATTCTATAATTGGACCATCAACATGTAAGCTATCCCAATAAATTGTATCCCGACAACCATTATATTCTGTTATCATGTTTATATGTATCCAGCCTGTATCCTGGTCAAAAGAATACTCAGTAAATTCTTCAGTTGCATCCTCATTTTGTGTTGAATCAATTAACCAGGTAAAATCATAATCTTCAGAATCCCACTCTTGTAAAAATAATGCCAAAGTATCCTGAGGACAAACATTATGATCATCAAGGACAGTATGCTCGTCATCATTATTAAACACATTTATTGTTGGGACATAAACTGATCCAATAGTAATATCAAGTGTTGAACTTCCCTCGCAACCATGAGTATCTGTTATTGTTAATGTAACAGTATAATCTCCTGCATCAAAAGTTGATGATTCTTCAGCATTTCCATCAGGTGCAGTATCTCCATTATCAAAATCCCAGCTATATGTAACTATTTCTTCTGTAGGAGTAGTTCCGGTATAAGTAAAATCTACCTCAAATGGTTCACAACCTTCCACAGTATCACCCACAAAACTTGCATCCGGCACATTTATTGTTATTGATGGGCCATAAGCAGCATAAAAACAGTTATGCTCTGTTGTTACTGTTAAAGTTGGTTGATAAACACCAGGAGTTGTATAATCATGAATTGGATTTGCTTCTTCTGAAGATTCCCCATCTTGGAAAGTCCAAAAATAACCTGTCACATTCGAAGATACAGTACTAATAAATTCAACAGAAAAAGGGACAGAACAAGAATACACATCTGCAGGATCAGTAGTAAAACTTGCTGTAACTTCTTCAACAGTCAAAGTAAACTGAGTAGTAGTTTCACAAACTCCTCCTGGATCAATAGTAAAAGTAACGACATAATCGCCTGATTCATGATATGTATGTACTGGTGTTGGTGCAGTACTTTCAGGAGCTCCATCTCCAAAATCCCATAAACAAGAATAAGTTGTTTCGTTTTGAAAATGTACTTCCTGATCTTTACAAACAATATCTCCTTCCAAAACTAAATAATCTGCAGTAGCTGTTTCTATTTGCACATATTCATTATAAGTAACCGTAGTTTCACAGCCATAATCATCTGTTACTGTTAAAGAGACATCGTACAATCCATCAGCAACATAAGTATTAGATACAGGAGATGTTGTACCATGAGAACCATCACCAAAATCCCAATCTAGTTCATATCCTAAACCAAATGAAGTAGTTACATCGGCAGTAAATTCAACTTCTAAAGGAGCAAAACAATTATTAAGTTCATCTCCTGTAAAACTAACCACAGGTTGATTTGCAACAGAGACCAAACCATTACTTGTAAATTCATCCGTACAACCATTCACATCTGTAACAATTAAACTAACATTAAAACTACCACTTGTTTGATAAGTATGCGAAGGATTTTCTATTTCAGAACTTGTTCCATCTCCAAAATACCAGTACCTTGTTAAAATTGGGCCATCTCCTATCTGAGAATCATCAGTAAAACTTGCATCATATTGAACACAACCCGTTAAAGGTGTTTCATCGAAACCTGCAATAGGTGGATCGTGGATAGTTATCTCCATTGTATGTGACTCTGTAAAAGCATCACAGGTAACCTCAAGAGAAACAGTATAAACACCTCCACTATTATAGTAAAAAGTAGGATTCTCATTATTTGAATTATCTCCATTACCATCTAACCAATAATATGTAGCAGCTCCTGTGCATCCTGTTGTTGTATTAGTAAAAGTAATCTCCGCTGGAGCACATGCTTCTATGTCCGAAGCATCAAAGCTAACAACAGGTTGAGCAAAACTTACAGAATATACAATAACAAATAATAATCCCAAAAATAATTTTAAGCCTTTTTTCATTTAACAATGCTTTTTTTATTGTAAAATTTGTTTCTTTCCAAACAAAAATAGTATATTTGAACGAATTATTAAACAATAAGCATTGAAAAAGTTAATATTTTTTTTATCGGCAATTGTAACAATTGGGGTTTTCTCAACAAAAACGCTGAATGCACAAGACATTCACTTCACCCAATTTTACGCTTCTCCTATGTCACTTAATCCTGCACAAACAGGATTTTTTAACGGAAACTGGCGCTTCACTAATAATTATCGCACTCAATGGAGTGCAATTGGAGTCCCATATAACACTATTTCGGCAGGATTTGACAAACCTTTTAAAATTAAGAAAAATTCAAATATTGGATTAGGAGTTTTCTTTATAAATGATAAGTCTGGAAGTAGTATGTTAACCATAAATAAACTATTTCTCTCTGTCAGTTATATGATGAAAATTGATAATGTTCACAATTTTAGTGGAGGTTTACAAATTGGATATATAGTTAAATCTTTTTCATTAGATGGCTTAACAGTACCTAGTCAATTCAATACGACTAGTGGTATATTTGATCCTGATTTACCTAATAATATTACAACATGGGATGAAAATATAAATTATCCAGATTTTAATTTTGGGATTTCATACAAAGGAAACCTTTCTAAACTTAAACCATTTGGAGGAATATCGTTTTTTCATATTAACAGCCCTCAAGAATCTTTTTTAAGAACCGAAGACAGGCTTCCCATGAGAATAGCATTACATGGTGGAATCGAGTATCCTCTAAAAGACAAAATTATCATAAAGCCTAATTTCCTTACAATGTATCACAAACGTGCTGGGGATTGGATAATTAGTACACTTGGATATTATTTATTCCCGGAAGAAAAACTTATAGAAAAAGCTTTTGGTGGAATTCAAATGAGGACAGCACTTAATACTTTTGATGCAGTTATTTTTACAGGAGGTGTTAGTGCCTATGGATTTGATGTTGGAATAAGCTATGATATTAATGTTTCTAAACTCAGCGCAGCTACAAATAATAGAGGAGCTTTTGAAATATCAATCATTTATAAAGATTTAACTAAAACACTAACCCGAATAGCATTACCATGTGACAGATATTAGTATAATTTATTAGATGGGAATAAATATTTTATAGAAATAGACAAGTTATCAAATGAAAAAGATTTTAATAATATCAGCCATTTTAATATTTAATGTAGTTTTTGTTTTTAGTCAGAATAAAAATCCTGATACAGAAACTCTAAAACCAATGCAAGTTTTAAAAAAAGCAAAAATAGCACATAAATCAGGTGATATTTTTTCTGCAATTGACTATTATAAAATATACAACGAACTTAAACCAGACAAACCCAAAGTCTTGAGTGCATTAGGAAATCTTTATTTGAGAGAAAAAAACTATAATGAAGCAAAAGTATATCTACTTAAATCATACAAATCTGATCCTAAGAAAAATTATATTGATTTATTTAATTATGCTCGTTGTTTACATATATTAAGTGATTATGAAGAAGCAGATAAATACTTTAATCTTTTTATTACTGAAACAAAGAGAATTTCTGATCTAAAACCATATAATAGATTAGCCAAAGATTATATCGAAGGTATTGCAGCAATACCAGTCTTCGTTGACAGTCCATTAAATGTAATTATTACCTTATTAGACACTGCCATAAACAAACCACATATCGACTTTTCTCCAATACCTTATAATAAAGATAAGCTAATCTTTGCATCTTTACCAGAAGACGAAATCAAATATTACAATCCTGACGAAGACATATTACCTACAAGAAAATTTTATTATGCTCAAAGACAAGAAGATAAATGGAAAAATTTAGGAGAATGGGATACAACTATAAACGGAGTAAACATAAATACAGGAAATGGAGCTTTCTCAGGTGACAAACAAAGATTTTACTTTTCTCGTTGTGAGAAAGATTTTAAACATAATGTAATATGCAAAATATTCGTCTCAGAATTAAAAGACAATGAATGGCAAGAACCTCATGAATTACCTGAAATAGTCAATATGCCAATGACAAGCAATACAATGCCAACACTAGGAGTATCAAGAAAAAATACAGACGTTTTATATTTTGTATCAAACCGTGAAGAAGGACGAGGTGGACTTGATATTTGGTACACCTATTTTCATCCAAGAAAAGAAGAATGGAGAGAACCCAAAAACTGTGGAAAACGAATCAATACAATTATGGATGAAATTACGCCATATTATAATATTGACACAAAGACTATGTACTTTAGTTCCGAAGGTCATCCTAGTATGGGTGGATTTGATATATATAAAACTTTTGGTGAAAACAAAAGCTTTGAAGGTGCTCAAAATGTTGGATATCCAATTAACTCAAGCTTTGACGATCTTTATTATATATTAGAAGATTCAAGGCATAGAGGATTTTTTACATCTAATAGAAGTGGAGGATATTCTCTTCGTCATGAAAATTGTTGCGACGATATTTATGAATTTATCTATAGAGATTTCATAAATATTGCTGTTACTGGAGAAGTATTTGGAATTACAGACTCTTTATTTTTCTTAAGTATTAAAGATGAATACAAAGCTAATATGGATCTTGATCTTGATGTTCTTGATAAAAGTGATGAAATAGAATTACTTTACGATTATCCCGTCAACTTAATCATAAAGGATAATCAGGGTAAAGAGTATTTTGTTAAAACAAGCTTAACTTCTAGCGGTAGTTATTTCTTTAATCTGGAACAAGGAAAAGATTATATCATATCAACTAAAGATTATAATAATAAAGAAATCAGACTTCCACTAACTACAAAAGGGATTACGCGTTCAGATACTCTGATTATGGATGCAATTATGGTTAGCACATTTCCTTCCCAATCTTTTGTTGTTAAAAATATCTACTATGAATTCTCAAAGGCTGAATTAACTGATTCTGCAAAAATAACAATTGATAATACTATTTTTAAAATCCTGGAAGCCTATCCTAATTTAATAGTTGAAATTAGCTCGCATACCGACAGTGTTGATACTGACGAATTTAATATGCAACTATCTCAAGACAGGGCTCAGTCTGTTGTAGATTATCTAATTGACAAAGGCATCAATAAAGAAAGATTAGTCCCAAAAGGATATGGTGAGCATTATCCAATTGCACCAAACACGAATCCAGATGGCACAGACAATCCTGAAGGTCGTCAGAAAAACAGACGTACTGAGTTTAAAGTACTCGGACAAATCGATGAAGATGACGAGTTAATTTATGAAGATGATTCATGGTAAAAATTCCACTTTTGGTTGATAATCACAACCATTTCTTTACATACTCAGGTCTAAATAAAGCTATTGATTTATTTCATATTCAAGATAAAAATAATGCATTACAGCTATTATCAAAAAGCAAGAAAAATATCATAGTAGCAAAAGGTTGGTTTGATTCATACTACAACTTTTCTGAAAATGATTTTAACCCAGATCAGTCAGTTATTATTATCAATAATTCCTTACACAAATATTTCTTTAACAAAAAAGGTGCAAAAATTATTTCTAAAACATTTCCGGAATGGGTAATCAACAATCATAATCAAATATGGGTTGAGAAAAATCTTCAACAAATATTAACTTATATCTCAGGATTATTTAAATTTAATATTAACAATTTGGATATAAATCTTTTAGAGTATTTAAAGAAAGGAATTTATATAAATTCCGATATGTATGTCTCCAATCCTGAAATAATAAATTTAATATCTAAATCCGAACGCAAAAACAGACTTAAAATCTGGACTTCACCAGAACTATATCCTACACTTTATGAAAAACAAAAAGAAATCGTGAGTGGTGTTAAAATTTTTACAGATGGAGCTTTAGGAGCATTTACAGCTGCTATTAAAAATTACACTTTCAGTTCAAACCCTATACTTACATACAGCGACAATAAATTTTTGGGGAAATTAGATTATCTATTAAGTTTCAATACAGATATTTCAATACACGCTATTGGAGATCTAGCGATTGAACAAGTCATAAAATCTGTTGAGAATTTAAAAAAAACACAAAAACAACAAAAGATTCGCATTGAACACTCACAATTTATCACAAGGAATCAGGCTTTTAGAGCAAAAGATTTAGGTATAATTTTATGTTTACAACCAAATTTCAATTGGGATTCTGTTATATATGCAGACAGATTAAGTCAAGCTTATTGCAAAGCTAATAATCCATTCAGAATGCTGATAGATGATGCAGGATTTATTCCGGGGAAAGACCTGATTTTTGGTTCAGATGGAATGCCAAGCGGAATCGATGGCTGTATCCAACAAAGCCTCTTCCCTCCTGTTTCAGGACAAAAGCTAAATTTGGATGAATTTGTTGCAGGATATTGTATCGACACAACAGAACCCGGTTATATTCAACTTGAAATTGATGAATTAAAAAAGAAGGTTGTGAGTGATGTTATTCTGACATGATTTTTTACGTATTACTTGCTTAATCATCATTTTAAATTTAATTTTGTATTTAAACTTCTTAAATAATGAATAATTTAATTAAAAAACTTTCCCTTATTATTGCTTTTGCTTTAACGATTTGTTCTTTAAATGCACAGACAAACTTAAGAATAAACTTATCAGGAGTATCTGAAAGCAAACTACTTATATATTCGATTGCAGAAGGGAACAACAATCTTGTGAAAGAATTTCCATCTATAAAAAATGGTGAACAAATAAGTATTGATATTCCCGAAAAATATTTACCCGGGGAATTTATTCTTTTCTTTGAATATTCTGGAATGCCAGCATCAGCAAAACCAAAGCAAGCAGAACGTATGATAATTATCAATGAGCAAAATGTTGAGTTCTATGCAAATCCAAATTTTATAAATAATTCAGATAGTTCATTTTTTAATGATGCAGACGTAGAAAATATAATACTCAGTGAGTTTGCAAACAAGACAATGCAAAATCTTGAAATGTTAGATGTAATTCAGACTTTCCTACTTAAATATGATAATCAGGATTCTGATTTTTATAAATCAGGAATAAAGGAGTTTAAAGATAAAAGAAAAGAACACAATGATTGGATAGACAAACAACTCAAAGAACATAAAAATCTCTTTTGTTCAAATATGTTCTATTTCTACTATGTTCCTGATGTAAACTGGGATGGAAATATTATGAAACGTCAACAAAGCTTTATAGATAATTATTTTACAGGTATGGATTTCAATAACAAAGATATTCTCAGAACCTCATATTTAAAATCATGGATGGATAATTATGTAAACAAATACATTGAACTTGCAACAAGTCAGGAAATGCTAACGGAATTATTTCTTGAAGCCGGTGAAAAAGCAATAGAAGAATCAAAAAAGGGAGATCCATATTTCTATGGTTGGATGGTTGATTATTTTTTCAATGGTTACGAAATGATGAATATCCAGGAAGGCATTACTATGCTAGAAAAATACACTAAAGACCCTAATTGCATGACTTATAAAAGAAAGGAAATTGACAAAAGGGTTACAGGAATAAAGAATCTAACAAAAGGCTCAATTGTCCCAGATTTTACTTTTACTGACAATAATGACAACTCACAAACATTTCATACATATAAAACAAATGCACCATATAAAATTGTTTTGTTTTGGTCTGCTGATTGTGAACACTGTCACGCACTTATAAATGAAATATATGAATGGCATTTAAAAAATGAAAATAAAATATGCGTTATTGCTCTCAGCCTCGACGAATCTGAAACAGAAATTCCTAAGTGGGAAAAAGAGAAATTAAAATTTCCCGAATGGATACATAAACTTACTGAAGGAGGCGTTAATAGTATGGAAGCTAACGCATATTATATATTGTCCACACCAACATTATTTCTTGTAGATTCTGAAACAAATCAACTTATTGGAAAACCAAATAGTTTAAAAGAAATTTTAAAAATGATCAAATAATCAAACTATTACTCAAGCATAAATATCAAATTCATCACAAAAACTATCTCATCCATATTTACATTCTCAGTATCCGGTTGATTTAAAATAGGTAATTGTTCAGATTCAACCGTTAACTCAGCAGATAAAACAATTTCTTCTTCAGTCTGAGTAATCAGTCCAGGAAATTCTACTGGAACAGAGGTTTCTTCCATTATCAATTCAGCTTTAACACTAAAATTACCATCTCCTTCGTCAATAAACTCATTCATTTTTAAAGTTGCAGGAGGATAAGTCTCATTAACAAAAAAATTCTCTTCAGCTTCACTGTAAAAACGTGTTAGACTAAGATCGATCTCAACTTCTCCTTCTACAATAATATAATCTTCGGTAAATAATTCACCTTCTGTTGGAATTAAACTACCTGATGTTTCATACTGAACATTATCCATTGTAACATCAACATAAGCACCAAACATTAAAACTTTTTTACTAATATGCTTATAATCGACATTACGAGTCCATGATATTATAGATTGTTCTGTGTCAAGTTTGTATTCCTTTTTGATAATTTGATTTTCTTCAGTATTATCTTTTACTTCTGAATTTGATGAAAAGCTGCAAGTAAAACTGCTAAAAATTATTAGCAGTGCTAAGATTGATAATAGGTTTTTCATAATTGTTTGGTTTGTTTTCCCAAATTTACGATTAATTGCAATATGTATAAATATTATTTTACCAATCTGTAGAATTTCCTTCTGCTAATGAAAAATTATCTTCATCAACAACTGATTCTGTGTTTTCATCTATTAAGTATGTTTCAACTTCCTCCACAACCTCTACAACACTAACGTCGTCGATATAATAGTATGAATAATTAAAAGCAGATTCATTATCCTGCATTAAATAGTTAGTAGAAAAGTTATTTCTAAAATTTCCGATAGTAATAAACCTTTCATGCCCCTGAGCAGTATAATATCCCTCAATTGCTACCCAATAATTTCTATTCATTAAGACATTCCCTACAGGATTTTCAACAACCGGGATTAACTCCATTACCTCTTTATGATTTGCCCACTCATTATCCTGCGTCAAGCAAGCTCCTATACCATCAACTGCAAAACGGGAGTTTGTAGAATTACATACCCAGAAAGTTATTTTATATGTTTTGCCTTTTTCCAATTCTGTTTTTAGCTCATTTTGTATGTATTCACGATAAATAACAGCTTTTTCTCCTGTAATTTTATTGTCCCTAGTAAAGTTTTGACGTAATATCATGCCCGCATATCCATTACCTGTGTGAGCTTCAATTCTTCCAGCGAAATTTTCTGGAACCCCAGCTTCTTTTTTACTACATTCATTAAAGTAATCAGGAGTTCCCTTATTTGGAACTTGCCAATCCGGAATTAGTTTACGAGAAGGTCTTCCCACTATTCCTGAGGGACATATTCTAAAATTTTCAAAGCTCGGATTTTGGACTAAATTATCGCCTGTTTCAGTATAAACAATTCTCTCTTCAAACACAATATCTTCAATTATCTCATCATCCAAAACAAATTCTTCATCAATTTTAATTACCATATTTTCATTATTAACAACTACTGTTTCCACATACAAATCCAAGATTTCTTCATTCACAACAAAATCATCAATAATCTGTGAAATTTGCGAATCCCCTGCTTCTGTATATTCTATTGGATTTTCCTCATATACGACATAAGGCGATTCAATAATTTTATCTATTCTTGCTATATTCCCTTTTTCAGCAAATCGTTCTGACTCCAAAGACATCACATTTAAACCATCAATAACAAAATAAGCTAGCACAAACACAAGTATTAATACTACTA
>CAYUWD010000072.1:0-19457 GCA_964448235.1 uncultured Bacteroidales bacterium
TATTTAAGTTTTAACTATTCAGCTTGTGCTTTCTCTACCTTAAGTATCTTACCGGTAAAGAAAAGTTCTTCTCCTGCTAATGGGTGATTAAAATCTATTACAACAAAATCCTCTGTAATTTCGATTGCGATACCATCAAAAACAGTTCCGTCTTCATCTTCCATGGGGATGTAATCTCCTTCTTCAGGTAATTTTGCATTTTCACCTTCGAGAAAAATATCTTTTGGAAATTCTGCTACCGCTTCTTCGTCATCATCGCCATAAGCTTCGTCTTTTGAAAGATTGAACTTAAAACTATCACCTTCTTTGAGACCAATTAGTTTATCTTCAAATGTTTCGAGCATTTCTTCACCACCAACAACAAAAATTGCAGGTTCGTCTGATTTTACTGATTCAATAAGTTCTCCGTCAAAACCATCTACATACAAGTCATATTCAATAGTTACTAATGTTCCGTTTTGTATTTTCATAAGTTTATATTTATATTATTTTGATGTAATATTAGTCTTATTATTTGGGATTCCCAAAATAAATGAAAATATTTTAGTTATATATTCAAAATAGATAAGGGATTAAGTAAATAAAAAGAGGCTGTACAACAAGTGACAGCCTCTTTTTATATCATAAAGATACTTTTTATTCGGTAAGAGCATCAAGTTCTGATTTCATTTTTTCATAATCTTCCATTCTTGTTAACCTGTAATAAATTGTTTTAAGTGTACTAAGTACGTTTACATTTTTAGGTTGTTGTGCATAAGCTTTTTCAAGATAAGGTAGAGATTTTTCGAAAAACTGATTAGAAATATCTTTATACTCGCCTAATTTTGCAAAATCCGTTATCGGGATGTTTTTATCTGCCCAATCTAGAGTATCAACAGCAGTATTATAATAAAAAGCTCCTAAGCTATAATTTGCATCAAAATTATCTGGTTGTAATTCAATTGCGTTTTCATATTCTACTTGAGCTTCTTGTTTACGAGATAACTCTTCTAATAAAGTTCCTTTGATAACATAAAACTGAGCATCATTTGGATTCTTTTCAATTGCCATTGTAATATATTCAAATGCTTTTATATTTTCGCCAGTATTTACATAATAATTAAAAGTTTCAATAACTAAAGCATAATTATTATCAGGAAATTTTTCAATCCCATTTTCAAGAGTTTCAAGCATTTTAACAGTATCACCTGTAAATTTATATGCTGTTGCTTGATTCAAATAAATACTAACCTTATCATCATCAGAAGCACCATAGTTTAATTGCATAAGTACATCATTTAGTTGTATTGCCTCTTCAAATTTTTCAGCTTTAATAGCAGCTAAAGAAGCAAAATAGAACAATTGAGTATCCACTTTAAATGCTAATGTTGAGATTTCAACAGCTTTTTCAAAATTACTGTATGCAGTTTCGAAATCACTTGATTGATAAGCTGTTACACCTTGGTTAATAAATGCATTTGATAATGCTGGAAATCTATTCATCAAGATATCAATTAGAGCTTCTGAATCTTCATAATTTCGCTCATCATTTTCATTTAGAATTTTGGCAAACTCCATAATTCCTAGTTCGCTATTAAAATCTATATTTTTATGTTCTACTTTAACAAAATTATATTTAATAGCTTTAAGATAAGCATCATAAGCAACATCAAAACAATCATCACATAATTCTTGATATTTAGGTTTTTCCGAAATACCTATTTCCTGATATATTTTACCTTGCATATAAAAAGTTTTATACCATGATGATGTAGATTCATTATCAACTGCTTTATCAATAGCTATCTTAGCATCTTTAAGAAAACCATCTTTTAGATATCCCCAGGCACTTGTTACATTTCTTTTTTGCCCAAAAACTGTTACACTTAAAATTGCCAGAACAAAAAGTACACTTAATTTTTTCATAATAATTATTGTTTTGTTAATTACGTTTCAAATATACAAATACTTTGCCAATCATAAAATCTATTCTTTATTATCTTTATCGACATTAGTTTCAGGAGCATCTGAAATTTCGCTTTCAGTTTGTTCATTTCCGGATTCTTCACTGTTTCCATTTTTTTCTTCTAGAGCGCCATCTTTAATTTTTGCAACAGAAGCAATCGAATCATCGTCTTTTAGATTAATAAGTCTAACTCCCTGAGTCGCTCGTCTACAGCGAGTCTCAATGTTATACCAGACTTATTAATAATCATCAGATGATCATTATCTGTTACATCAGATATGTCTATTAGTTTACCGGTTTTTTCAGTAATATTTATCGTTTTAACTCCTTTACCACCACGATTAGTAGTTCTATAATCATCAATACTAGATCTTTTCCCGTATCCATTTTCAGAAACGACCAAAACCTCCTGATGAGGACGAACGATAATCATACCGATAACTTGATCTCCTTTATCCAAAGTTATACCTTTTACACCTGTAGCTGTCCTTCCGATTGGACTAACAGTATGGTGAACAAATCTAATGACTTTACCATTACGAGCTCCAATCATAACATTTGCAAGAGGTTCGCCTTGTTTATCTTCAATAATATTTGCAGTTAATAAACTATCATCTTCACGTATATTTATTGCATTTACTCCATTCTGACGTGGTCGAGAATATTCTCTTAATCTGGTTTTCTTAAAGACTCCATTTCTAGTACACATAACAATAAAGGAATTATCAAGATATTCTTGATCTTTAAGAGATATTACATTCATGAATGCTTTAACTTCGTCATCTGATTCAATATTAATAAGATTTTGCATTGCACGTCCTTTAGATGCTCTACTACCTTCAGGAATTTCGTAAACTTTTAACCAAAAGCATTTTCCATTTTTTGTAAACAATAAAAGTGTATTATGCATAGTTGCAACAAACATATGCTCAATAAAGTCTTCTTCACGCGTTGTTGATCCTTTAGAACCTATTCCTCCTCTATGTTGAGCTCTAAACTCCGTTAAAGCTGTACGTTTAATATATCCAAGATGAGATATTGTTATTACTACTTCATCATCAGCATAAAAATCTTCTGGATTAAGGTCTTCCGAAGCATAAACGATATCAGTTCTTCTTTCATCTGCATATTTATCTTTTATGTAGAGCATTTCTTCTTTTATAATATTCATTCTGATATCTAAATTTTCGAGAATTTCTAGCAGTTCTTTAATTTTTTCTAATAGATCCTGATACTCTCCTCTTAATTTATCTTGTTCCAGACCTGTCAACTGACGCAATCTCATATCAACAATTGCTCTTGATTGTATTTCTGATAATTCAAAACGCTCGATTAATCTTTCACGAGCTACATCCGGACTTGGCGATTTTTTAATAATATCAATAACTTCATCAATATTATCGCTTGCAATTATTAAACCTTCAAGTATGTGTGCTCTCTCTTCGGCTTTTCTTAAATCATATTTTGTTCTTCGAACGATAACATCATGTCTGTGTTCTACGAAATTGCTAATCAGACCCTTAAGGTTTAATAACTCAGGTCTTCCTTTAACTAAAGCAATATTATTGATACTAAATGATGATTGCATTGCAGTATATTTATATAGTTTATTTAAAACTACATTAGCAACTGCATCACGTTTTACATCAATAACAATTCTCATACCTTTACGGTCAGATTCATCATTTATGTTAGAGATTCCATCAATTCGTTTTTCATGAATTAAGTCAGCAATTTTAATAATAAGCTCGGCTTTATTAACCATGTAAGGAATCTCAGTAACAATAATTCTTTCTCGGTTATGATTATCAATCTCAATTTCAGATTTTGCACGAATAACAACACGTCCTCTACCTGTTTGATATGCTTCACGTACTCCATCTATTCCATAAATAGTTCCACCAGTTGGAAAATCTGGAGCCTGAATAACATTTGACAATTCTTCTATTTCTATTTCATGATTATCAATATATGCAATTATAGCATCTACCGTTTGACCTAAATTATGAGGAGCCATATTAGTTGCCATACCAACAGCAATACCACTAGCTCCATTTAACAAAAGATTGGGTAACTTAGTTGGCATTACAGAAGGCTCTTCAAGAGTATCATCAAAGTTTAAATTGAAGTTTACAGTTTCTTTATCAATATCCACTAAAATCTCATCTGCGATTTTAGCCATTTTGGCTTCGGTATAACGCATTGCAGCAGGACTGTCACCATCAACAGATCCAAAGTTCCCCTGACCGTCAACCAAAGTGTATCTTAATGACCATTCCTGAGCCATTCTAACCATAGCCATGTACACACTTGAATCACCATGAGGATGATATTTTCCTAAAACCTCACCAACAATTCTTGCAGATTTTTTATATGATTTATTTGACGAAACACCCAATTCTGACATTCCGTACAAAATTCTTCTCTGTACCGGTTTTAATCCGTCCCTAACATCAGGTAATGCTCTCGAAACAATTACAGACATTGAATAGTCAATGTATGCCGATTTCATTTCATCTTCAATATTAATTGAAAGAATTCGCGATTCTTGTACCTCTTCCGACATAATTTAATTTTTTTAAAATGTAGTTATCTATTATTCAATAAGTTATGTTATTTTTAACAAGTTCACTAAGATATACTTTTAATTTTTCTTATGAAAGGTCTATAATTATTAACTTTTCAACAAACATTGTTTATAAAACTCTATTATATTAATTTAATTACAAAATGCCGTATTGGATAGCAGATTGTTTTTCTGTTTATTCAAGGCAAAAAATATGCGCAAAACAGAGTTCTGTAAATATTTTTTAACGAAGTAGAAACAAAAAACAATCAATTTATATGCGGCATTATGTGATTAAATTGGTATTAAAACTGATGGTCAAATAAATAACGAACTTTATCAATAATTATTTGTTTCACAAGTGAGAAAATTTAGTAATTTTGTAGAATAAAATTGATATTAAAAGACAATTAGTTGAATATATTATGAAAAGACAATTTTCACAATCACTTCTTGATGTAATAATGTATAGCAAAGAAGAAGCTATTAGATTAGGTAATAATTATCTGGGGCCAGAACACCTATTTTTAGGAATATTGCGAAATTCTTCATGTGAAGCAATTGACATTTTAAAGGAACTGGATGTTAGTACTATGGAACTTCGAAAAAAGATAGAATCTCATGTTCGTAATATTGATAATGAACTTACAATAGAAGATATGGATAAAGTTGTTCCAACTAAAACAACTGAAAGAATACAAAAGTTCATGTATTCTGAAGCAATATCATTAAATAGTGACGAAATAAATACAGGACATTTATTATTAGCTATATTAAAGGTTCCTTCAAGGTTTTCACAACTTCTTGATGAGTTTAATATTGAATACGACATGGTAAAAATGTCAATGGAAATGGATGCATTTTCAGGTTCTGTTGATTCTGATGATGAAGATGATGATATGGATTCATCATCATATGGTGCATCATCAGATCCTGGATCAAAAAGAAAGCCGCTACAAAAAACAAAATCTGATACTCCTGTTCTTGATAGTTTTGGGGTAGATTTAACAAAAGCTGTTGAAGAAGGGAAATTAGACCCTATTGTAGGTAGGAATACTGAAATAGAGCGCATTTCTCAAATATTATCAAGACGAAAGAAAAATAATCCTGTTTTGATTGGCGAACCGGGAGTTGGTAAATCTGCAATAGTTGAAGGTCTTGCTGCAAGAATTGTAGAAAAAAAAGTTTCTCATTTATTATTTGACAAGCGTGTAATTACATTAGATATGGCGTCTATTGTTGCAGGAACAAAATACAGAGGTCAATTCGAAGAGAGAATGAAAGCAATTATTGACGAACTTGTCAAATCAAATGACATTATTTTATTTATTGATGAGATTCACACAATAGTTGGAGCAGGTGGCACATCCGGTTCTTTAGATGCTGCAAATATGTTAAAACCTGCTCTAGCACGAGGTGAGATTCAATGTATTGGTGCAACAACACTTGATGAATATCGTCAAAATATTGAAAAAGATGGTGCTTTAGAAAGACGCTTTCAGAAAGTAATGGTTGAAGCCACAACTCCTGAAGAGACTGTTCAAATATTACAAAAAATTAAAGAAAAATATGAAGATCACCACAAAGTTAGTTTTACAGATAGTGCACTTGAAGCATGTGTAAAATTAACTATGCGTTATGTCTCTGACAGAGCTTTACCTGATAAAGCTATTGATGCTCTTGATGAAGCTGGATCAAGAGTGCATATCTCTACAGCTTCTGTCCCAAACAAGATTATTAAATTAGAAGAAGAACTCCAAAAAGCACGCGAAAACAAACTAAAAGCTGTAAAAGATCAACAATTTGAAAAAGCAGCATCTATGAGAGATAAAGAAAGAGATATTGAAAACTCTATAGAGCTTGCGAAAGACCATTGGATAAAAGAAATTAGCAACAAACGTGAAATTGTTAATGAAGATAATATTGCTGAAGTTGTTGCCATGATGACTGGTGTCCCTGTAAGAAGAATTGCTCAATCTGAAGGTAATAGATTATTGAAAATGGATAAGGAAATGGCAAATAGCGTTGTTGGTCAAGACGAAGCTATTAAAAAAGTTGTTCAGGCAATTCAGAGAAATCGTGCAGGACTTAAAGATCCAAACAAGCCTATAGGAACTTTTGTATTTCTTGGTCCTACTGGTGTTGGTAAAACACAACTGGCAAAAGTGCTTGCCAAATACTTGTTTGACAGTGAAGATGCTCTTATTAGGATAGACATGAGTGAATACATGGAGAAATTCTCAGTTTCTAGATTAGTTGGAGCTCCTCCAGGATATGTTGGCTATGAAGAAGGTGGACAATTAACAGAGAAAGTTAGGAGAAAACCATATTCAGTGGTTCTACTTGACGAAATTGAGAAAGCACATCCTGATGTATTTCATATCTTACTTCAGGTTCTTGATGAAGGTCGTCTTACTGATAGTATTGGAAGACGGATAGATTTTAGAAACACAATATTAATAATGACTTCAAATATTGGAACAAGGCAACTTGCTGAATATGGTAAAGGTGTAGGATTTGACACCACAGCAAGAAAGACAAATATGGAGTCTAATGCAAAAGGGATTATCGAAAGAGCTCTTAAAAAAGCTTTTGCTCCAGAATTTCTTAATAGAATTGATGATGTTGTATTATTTAATTCATTAAGTAAAGAAGATATATTCAAAATTATTGATATTGAACTAAAAGGCTTATATTATAGAGTTAAAGAACTAGGCTATAAATTAAAGTTAACACCATCCGCGAAAAATTATATTGCAGAAAAAGGATTTGATCCAAAATTTGGTGCCAGACCATTAAAAAGAGCACTTCAAAAATATGTAGAAGATGCTATGGCAGAAACAATCATTAAAGCCGAAATTAAAAAAGGTGATTCTATAAATGTTGGATTTAACGAAAAGAAAGGAATAACAATAAAAATAACAAAAAGCAAAGCAAAAAATCAAGCTAAGAAAAAATAAGGTAATTTAACACGCTTTATTTGTAATGGATTAAATATCAGTATGTTTGAAAAATATTATTTAATCAATTATGAGTTTAATTAAGTCGTTTTATATGCAGTAAGTTCTAACTTTTCAATAATACAATAATAAATAAATTTATACTTCTTTTAATTAAAAAGGGTTATTATATATGGAGAGAAAATTGTAAAAAAATGCAATTTATCTTAAAACATCTTTGTTATTCATACAAGAAATGACAAGCTTTAATTCATTATAAGTATATTTATTCTCGCATTCGAGTATTAATTTGCTTAATGTGTTATTATCTTGTTGCTCAACAAAATTTGATATTTCTTCAAATCTTGTTTTTTTTATTAAATTATATGGTGAAAGTTCTCCTAAGAGTACAAAATGGCTTAAATGACCAAAAATAGTTGATTCTACAAGGTTTCTTTTTTTTGCAATTTCTTTAATGTCAAGGTTTTGTTTGAATAATTCTAAACTAATAATTTTTGTATCTATTTTTGTTTCTCTTTTTGGTTTTAAATCATCAAAAATTGTTTCATCCCTTTTAATCTTATTAATTATACAGTAAGTTTCTATAATTTCTATAATTTCCTCGCCAAATTGGTTTAGTTTTACTTTTCCAAAACCTTTTACTTTTGCGAGTTCTTTTAATGTTATTGGTAACATTTTTACTAGTTCTTTCAATGTCTTATTAGGAAGAATCATATATTGTGGAATGCCCGATTCTTCTGCAATTGATTTACGCCATGCATTCAATTCTGCATATAAATCTTTATTAGCGCCTTTGTAAGAAGAGAGAGTTTTGGTTTTTTTGTTAAAATCTGATTTAAAATCAATTTCGGCATTTGCAATAGTTCTAATATATTCAGTTGATGAAAAATTACTTATTGAGGCTTTTAATGCACTATTTTTAATTTTAAGGACTAATTCAAATCTTTCAAGGGCTTTAGTAAGCTGTTTTTTTATTTCTTTATTATCTGAATCGAAATAAAATGAATTGAATTTGGCATAGAAAATATTGTCAATTTTCTTAAGATAATATTCTGCAGCTTTGTGTATTCTTGATTGTAAGTTTTTATTTTCTTCAGGTAAATCTCCTAAACTAAAATAGTATCTTAATTGTTTAATAAATTTATCATTTACATTAAGAATATCGTCAAAAAAAGGTCTAGTCATTTCATCAAATTCTTGCTTATAATCAAAAGAAAAGGAAGAAATATTTTCTAAGTATCGTTTTTTTAATGAAAAGAAAGATTTTTTTAATTCTGAAAAATCAAAGAGATCAATAATAAGTTGTTGTTGATAAGCAATTTTTGATTGTATTAGTATTTGATCATTGGGCTGATTTTGTTCCGAAAACAAATCAAAATCTCTAATACAATTATCTGTCTTTATAGAAAGTGGTGAGATTTTATTTAGTAATATCAATCCTTCTATTGATTTACATCGACTTAAAGCTACATAAACCTGACCAAAAGCAAAAGCTTTATTGACATCAATAATTGCTTTTTCGAAAGTTAAACCCTGACTTTTATGCACAGTAATAGCCCATGCAAGTTTTAGTGGATATTGAGTAAAACTGCCAATAACTTCCTCTTCTACTTCTTTCGACTTATCATTGAATTTGTATTTAATATTGTTCCAGATTTCTTTATTAACAGGAATTTCAGAAAAATCTCCTTCACATTTAACATAAATAGTATCGTTTTCAAAGCTTTTGATAGTTCCAATTTTGCCATTATAAAACAATTTATCAAATGAGGAGTCATTTTTTATGAACATAACTTGTGCTCCAATTTTCAACTTTAAATTATCTTCGGTTGGATATAAGTATTGTGGAAAATCTCCTTCTACACTAGAACAATAAGTTCTAATTTTAGTAGTTAGTTGAGATAATCTCTCTTCATTAATTTTATTAGCAATGCTATTATGTGTTGTTAATGTAATGTATCCATCCTCTTTACTTGAACTAAAATTAGGATTATATCGTTGATTTAGAATATTTATTGATTTTTCCGATAGGTTGTTGTTACGAATTTCTCCAAGAATATTGATAAAGTCTAAATCTTCCTGTCTGTAGATGTGTTTTAGTTCTATTGTTGTGTAATTAGTGCTTTTTAATGCAAGACTACTAAAAAAATATGAAGTGTCATAGTATTGTCGCACTAAATTCCATTCATGTTCTTTGACAACCGGAGATAATTGATGTAAATCTCCAATTAATAGTAATTGTACACCACCAAATGGTTTTTTATTATGGCGATACTTTCGTAATACATTATCAATTGCATCTAATAAGTCAGCTCTTACCATACTTATTTCATCAATAACCAGCAGGTCTAAACTTTGTATTATTTTGATTTTATTTTTGTTTAACTTATGAACAAAGTTATTTTGATGAGTATCTTCTTTAGGTATTGGTATATTGCTTTCGGGAATGAATGGTGCAAATGGTAATTGAAAAAATGAATGTATTGTAACACCTCCGGCATTAATAGCTGCCACTCCTGTTGGAGCAACAACAACTGTTCTTTTGTGTGTATTATTTTTTATATTTATTAAAAATGTCGTTTTACCTGTTCCTGCTTTGCCTGTTAGAAATATATTTTTATTTGTATGTGTTACAAAATCATAGGCTAAGCTTAATTGTTTATTGTCGGAAAAGTTCATAAAGCAAAAATATGAAATTCTGTTAAGATTATTTTATTTCAAGTTTTATATTTTTTAAAAAATGGTTTAATCTCTGAATATTAAAGTTTTAGATTCTGTAGATTTTCTGTTTTCATATTTATTATCTTTAAAATGATTATATTTGTTAGATAAAAATAGGTTAATGTGTAAGAATAATAAATTAAATTGTAAATTATTAAAAAACCTCCCTATAGTAATAACAATTCTTTTGATTATAGTTATTGGAGTATTGTATGTTTATTTTACTTGGACCCGAATACAAACCGATAAAGAGGAAAATATTATTCTGATTGCTAAATCCATAGAGGCTGTTTTACCATCACATTTAATAGATAGTTTAGAAATAAACATAAGTGACACCTCTAAAGTAGAATATAAAGTTTTAAAAGAGGAATTGATAGATGTTGTGAAAGTTAATACAAATTGTAGGTTTGCTTATTTATATAAAAAGCAGCAAAATAAAATTTATTTTATAGCAGATTCAGAATCTGTTAAGTCATCAGATTATTCCCCGCCAGGTCAAGAATATGTAGAAGCATCATTTGGTTTTTTTGATGTCTACAATAATCCTAAAGCTTTTGTAACTGAAGAATATAAAGATCGTTGGGGAAAATGGATAAGCGTTTTCGTTCCAATTGTTGATGATGATACAGGTAAGATAATTGCAGTATATGGCATGGATTTTAATTCTAAAGCATGGCAAAGTGCAATTTTTTTAGAGATGATAAAATCAGTTTTACTTTTTATTTTATTACTAGCATCATCTATTTTATTGCTTGTCATACGTAATAAAAATGTGCGTATGAGAAATGAAGTTAAAAAAAGAAAAGAAAAAGAAAAGAAGATCATTGAGAATGAATCGAAATACAAAAGAATTGCCAATAAAATAACAGACGTGGTCTGGTTAATCGATTTAAAAGGTAAAAGCCTATTTGTGTCACCATCTATAAAACAATTTACAGGTTATACCGAAGAAGAGTATCTAAACCAGAAGATAAGTGAAAGGTTTACACATGAAAGTGCTACTTCGGGTCTAAAAATACTTGAAAACGAAGTTCAGAAGTATTTAGCCGATTCTGAAAACAAGGAAAATTACAAAAGAACTTTGGAAATGGAGTATATATGCAAGGATGGTTCAACTAAATGGGGCGAACTAATTGTTTCTCCATATCTTGACGAAAATAACAACCTAATAGGGATTCATGGTGTAACAAGAGATATTACAGAAAAAAGAAAAGCTAAGGAAGAATTGATTATTGCTAAAGAGAAAGCAGAAGAAAGTGATAGATTAAAGTCTGCTTTTTTATCTAATATGAGCCACGAAATTCGTACTCCAATGAATGGTATTTTAGGATTCTCTAGTTTATTAAAACGACCCAATCTGTCAGGAGATAAGCAAAAAGAATATATTAAATTAATTGAAAAAAGTGGCACTCGAATGTTAAATATCATAAATGATATTATAGATATTTCAAGAATAGAATCAGGTCAGATACCAATCTTTGAAGATCGTATTAATCTTAATATATTGATTAATGATCTTTATCTATTCTTTAAGCCTGAAACTGATTTAAAAAATATTCAGTTTAGTTACTATTGTAGCTTTTCTGATTCGGAATCAGTTATTATTTCTGATAAAGAAAAGTTATATGCCGTTCTTACAAATTTGATAAAAAATGCAATAAAATTTACAAGTTCTGGTAAAATTGAATTTGGATATAAAGTGCATTCAGATTGTGTTTTATTATTCTCAGTAAAAGATACAGGTAAAGGTATTGGTTCTGAGCAAAAAAAATATATATTCAATAGGTTTAGACAAGGTAGTGAATCACATGCACGTAATTATGAAGGTGCCGGATTAGGTCTTTCGATATCTAAAGCGTATGTTGAGATGCTTGGTGGTAAGATATGGATTGAGAGTACTTTAGATAAAGGTTCGAATTTTATTTTTACAGTTAAAGTTAAAAAAGCTAAAAGTAACAATGAATTTACAAATGCTGATACTTTATTCGATAAAGTAAAAACAGATAAAAAAATTCTTATAGTGGAAGATAACAATGAATCTATTATGTTTTTAAAACTGGTTTTATGTAATATTTCTGATAATATTATTGTAGCAAATTCTGGTCTAAAAGGAATAGAAATGTTTAAAAAACATAGTCCTGGAATTATATTGTTGGATATGCAAATGTCTGATATTAGTGGATATGAGGTGTCAAAAGAGATTAGAAATATTGATAAAGATGTTATCATTATAGCGCAAACAGCATATGCTTTTTCGGATGATAGAGAAAAAACTATCGAAGCCGGATGTAATGATTATATTGCAAAACCATATGTAGAAAATGAGATACTTCAAATATTAAACAAGTATCTCTAAAAAGAAAACATAATAATGTTTAACTCCAAATTGTTTATACCAGTCAAAAACATTGTCTACTCCAGGGTATATATAAATATCATCTTTTGTATAAGGATTAAACGGTGGAGTGTATGCTAAAACAGGGTATTCTTCATTTAATGGAATGCTAATAAATGGAGCATAACTTAAGTGCACTATGTGATAATCTTTCTTTCCTTTAAGTGTTCTTGATGAACTAGAGCTTGGATAATTAACTTCACAGTTAATATTTTTATAATTAAACTTACTAACAATTGTTATTTTAAATGAGTCATCAGAATCATCAAATTTGGTTTCTGGAGAAAAGCTAAAATTAGTATATATTGTATCTCTATCAACTAGCATTTTTACTCGCTCTGTTTCGGTTTTAGTGTTTAAATTTATGGTAGAGTGTAACTTACCTTTCTTATACTCTTTTATAATTATATTAAATTCTTTTCCTCTCATCAGAGTGTCAGCACAAATTAATCTCTCAAACTGAATTTCTGAAACTGCACAAATTGTTCGAATATCATTATCTAAATTATATTGATAATAAATTGTTGTACTATCTTTTTGAGAAAAAGAAAATAGAGTTAGAATTGTTAAAATAAAAGTAAGGAAAAGCGTTTTCATTATAGTTGGTTTTTGGTAAAATGTGTTATCAAAAATACTAAAAATTCTGAAAGTATTAAAGCATTCTAATAATCCATTGTGTATTTAGAAGTGTTTAACCCGAATTATTCACCACAACTAATTATGTTAGCTTGCAATGTATTGTTACACAATGCCATACGCTTAAATACCTCAAAATAAACGAACCCCAAATCTGGGTATTGTTTGCGATTATCTTCATGCATCTGCTTCGTTGCTAACTCCTTGAACCTTTAGCTCACGACCAAAGGGAGTAAATATAAAGATATGTCGGTGGAGTTAGACGTCTTGCAGCTACATAAAGTTAACCGCATGAATAATCCGGGTTAAGTGAATAATGTTTGTTTTTGTCATGATTTTTTCCAAAAATCCCGCCAAAAACTCATTACATTTATTTCAATAAAATATTCTATAGGTTCAATAATTGGGTTTTAACCTTTTATCCTTTTTCCTGCTTCATTATAATTTGGTGAAATGCAATAAATATCTTTAATATTTACGATTACCAAGCCTTTGACAATCTTTTTTGGTTTTACTTTTAAAATCCATTTTTTTGCATCTTCGAAAGTTTCTCCAGATTCAAAATATCGTGCTTTTCCTTTGATTTGGTAGCCTTGTATTCCTTTCCAGAATGTAATAGATACATTTTCGTTTTGTAGAATATTATCTTTAGTCTTATTAAAAAAAGTGTCAATAATCCATATTTTATCATCATTGACAATTTTTTTTGATCCAATTACAACAACATTTGGAGTATAATTCTTATCACATGTTCCAAGAGCCATAAACGGAATAGAATCAAAAAAAACTTTTATATCATTTGGGATGTTCATATACAGTATTTTTATATAATTCCTTTCTTTTCTTTCATTAGGCGTCTTCTGTCTAATTCATTGAGTAATATTTTTCTAAGACGCATAGATTTAGGTGTAACTTCAATCATTTCATCTTCGGCAATATATTCCATTGCTTCTTCTAATGAAAATTTAATGGGTGGAGCTATTGCAACTTTATCATCGGTTCCTGAAGCACGAACATTAGTAAGTTTTTTTGTTTTAGTTACATTAATTCCAATATCATCCTGACGTGTATTCTCTCCTATTACCTGTCCTGCATATATTTCTTCTCCAGGATATATAAAGAATTTACCTCTGTCTTGTAATTTGTCGATTGAGTACGGAATTGCTGTACCAGTCTCAATAGAAATTAATGATCCATTACGTCTTATTCCTAAATCACCTCGCCATTTTTCAAAAGCCTTAAAACGATGAGCGATAACAGCTTCACCTTCAGTAGCAGTGAGAAGGATATTTCTAATACCAATTAAGCCACGCGAAGGAATTATAAATTCAAGATATGCACGATCATCTTTCACTTCGATATTTAATATTTCACCCTTTCGCTGAGTTGCTATCTCTATGACTTTGCCAGAAAAAGTATCAGGAACCTGAACTGTAAGATATTCGATAGGTTCACATTTAACCCCGTCAATATTCTTGATTATTACTTGTGGTTGTCCTAGTTGTAACTCAAACCCTTCGCGTCTCATTGTTTCAACCAGAATAGATAAGTGAAGAATTCCACGTCCAAATACATTAAATTTATCAGCAGATTGAGTTTCTTCGACTTTTAAAGCTAGGTTTTTCTCAGTTTCCTTGAATAAGCGATCTCTGAGTTGACGAGAAGTTACAAATTTTCCTTCACGACCAAAAAATGGAGAATCATTACTAGCGAACAACATACTCATTGTAGGCTCATCAACTTTAATTGGTGTTAATCCTTCGGGGAATTCATAATCACAAACGGTATCACCAATATCAAACTTATCTATGCCAAATAAAGCTACAATTTCACCTGCATGAATTTCTTGTTTTGTTTTTTGTTTTGCAAGGCCTTCAAATCTGTATAATTCTTTAATAAAAGCTTTTTGGATTGTTCCATTACGTTTTGCTATGGAAACATTAGTACCTGCTTTAAGGTATCCTCTGGTAATTTTTTCAACAGCTATACGTCCTGTATATGATGAATAATCTAAACTTGTGATTCGCATTTGCAAATTACCATTAGGATATTCTTCAGGTTTTATTGTATCCAAAATAACATCCAGTAAATAGCTAACATCACTTGTTGGTTTATCAAATTCAGGACCCATCCAAGCTTGTTTCGCTGATCCATAAACAGTTGGAAAATTCAATTGATCTTCTGTTGCATCAAGAGAAAACATTAGGTCAAAAACTTTTTCTTGGGTTAACTCCGGATTACAGTTAGGCTTATCAACTTTGTTTACAACAACAATTGGTTTAAGACCTAGTTCGATTGCTTTTTGTAAAACAAATCTGGTTTGAGGCATAGGACCTTCAAAAGCATCTACAATTAGAAGAACTCCATCAGCCATATTAAGGACACGTTCTACTTCTCCACCAAAATCAGAGTGCCCGGGGGTATCAATAATATTGATTTTTGTCCCTTTATATCTTACTGAAACATTCTTTGAAAGTATGGTAATTCCCCTCTCCCTTTCAAGATCATTACTATCTAATATCAATTCACCAGGATTTTGATTATCCCTAAAAAGTTTTACCTGATGTAAAATTCTGTCAACCAAAGTTGTTTTACCATGATCGACGTGTGCTATAATAGCAATATTGCGAATATCTTCCATTTAATAAAAATAAGTCCGCAAAAGTAATAATATTCTGCGGACTTATAAGTTATGTATTGTTAAAGTTTATAAAAAAATACTTTTACAATGAAAATTTTATTTTTTACTCATTTTCAAGTCTTTCTATTCTTATGATAAGTTCTTCGATTGTTGTAGCTTGTTGTTCAATCAATAGTCTTTGTTCTTCGATTACAACTTGCTGTTCCTGAGTTGCTTTAACTAAAGGCACAACAAATTCAGAATAAGTTATACCATATAAATCTTTATCATGTCTAGGCTTTTGAACACCACTAAAATCATATCCTGCTTTATTTGCTGCTGTTTCAACTTCCTGAGCTATAAAACCTGTAAATTTTATTTTTTCTATATCATATTTACCATCATAATCAATGCTATCTGTGACACCAATTATTCTATCCTGAGCATCTTTATCGAAATTGTAAGTTACCGGACGTAATTCCATGATAAAATCAAGACCTGAAACATCTTCCTGAACGTTGGTTTTAACTCTTTCGTCAGATAAATTTGTCCAACCTACCTGTCCGCCAATTCTGGTTATAGAAGCATTACCTATTCTAATTCGATTTGATGCTGTAACAATAGCCCCATATCCTAAAGCTGTTGAATTAGATTGATTGTTATTTGAAACGTTTGATCCATAACCGATAAATGTATTATAGGTTCCAGTAGTATTATTACTTCCTGCTCCTGTACCTATCGAGGTATTTCCTTCTCCTGTAGAATTATTTATCAAAGCAAATGTACCTATAGCAATATTGTAAGGAGAGTTTGTGTTTGAGTATAGTGCACGCCATCCAATTGCAGTATTAAATGAACCGGACGTATTAGCTGTTAAACTTTCATGTCCAATACCAATATTTCCTGCTGCTGTATTATTATATAAAGCAGAACTACCTATTGCAACATTATCATCTCCTGTTTCATTATAATATAATGCAGAGTGTCCTACAGCAATGTTGTCGTCTCCTGTTGTGTTAGAAAAGAGACTTAATGCACCATTTGCTGTGTTGGAACTTCCTGAAGTATTAGAATTCATTGAGTATGTTCCATAAGAAGAGTTAAGATGACCATTTGAATTGTTGATTAGAGCATTAAATCCAGTAGCAACATTATACGTACCTATTGTGTTATTATACATAGCTTTGTTGCCAATAGCAGTATTAAATGAGACTGTACTAAAATAAAGAGAACTATCTCCTATTGCAACATTATAATTACCAGATTCATTTGTATTTAAAGAGTTATTCCCAATAGCAATATTGCTTTTACCAGTTGTATTTGAATATAGTGCATAAAACCCATTTGCATTATTGTTTTTTCCAGTGGTATTATGGAATAATGCAGCTCCACCATTAGCTGTATTAGAATTCCCCTCTGTATTATTTTGCAGACTCAATGCTCCGATTGCAGTATTATTGTTCCCGGATGTATTTGAATATAAAGAGTAAGCTCCGATAGCACTATTTGTATTTCCTGTTGTGTTTGAATACATTGCATTAACACCATTTGCAACATTATAAAGACCTGTGGTATTGCTTAACATTGCCCTATCTCCAATAGCAGTATTATTTGATCCTGTATTGTTAAACATTGTACTATCTCCTATTGCAACATTATAATTACCAGATTCATTTGTTTTTAAAGAGTTATTTCCAATAGCAATATTGCTTTTACCAGTTGTATTGTTGTATAGTGCATAGTAACCATACCCGTTATTGTTATTTCCAGTAGTATTATGGAATAACGCAGCTCCACCATTAGCTGTATTAGAATTCCCCTCTGTATTATTTTGCAGACTCAATGCTCCGATTGCAGTATTATTGTTCCCGGATGTATTTGAATATAAAGAGTAAGCTCCGATAGCACTATTTGTATTTCCTGTTGTGTTTGAATACATTGCATTAACACCATTTGCAACATTATAAAGACCTGTGGTATTGCTTAACATTGCCCTGTCTCCAATAGCAGTATTATTTGATCCTGTATTGTTAAACATTGTACTATCGCCAATTGCAACATTATAATTTCCTGATTCATTTTCGTAAAGAGAATGATTTCCAATTGCGATATTACTATTACCTGATTTGTTTGAGAATGATGCATTATTACCGGCTGCAACATTATTGCTACCAGTAGTATTAAAAATTAAAGCTTGGGTTCCAAATGCACTATTTGCATTACCACTGGTATTTAATGCTAATGAACTGCTACCAACGGCTGTATTTGATAAACCATCTTCATTATTTGCCATGGAGTTAGCTCCTATTGCTGTATTGTCATAACCTGAGGTATTTGCTCCGAGTGAATATGCTCCAACACCTGTATTAAAGTTATTTGTCTGATCGTCGTTGTCGCCTGAACTTTCACCAATATATACAGATTTACCAGTGTTAAAAATCTCTAATTGACCTTTTGAAGTAAGTCTTAAATACTCAATATTATTGCTTCTAAAAACCAAATCTTTATCATCAGTGGTTCCGATAAAATCTGATGCAGGATTTGTTCCTGAATTACCATCAGTATTCCAATTGTTTCCATTTGAATTGTCATATTGAGATAAGTCAGGTTGATTAGTTAAATCGTTGTAATTGCCACTAAAGTCATCTGTTGCATCAGTATCAAGATTAGCAGGGATATCTGTAAGATCGTTGTAACTTCCGCTAAAGTCATCAGCATCGTTAGTGTCCCATCCGGTAAAATCTGGCTGATTACTTAAATTATTGTAATCACCGTCGAAATCATCAGTTACATCAGTATCCCAGTTAGTAAAGTCAGGTTGATTAGTTAAGTCGTTGTAATTGCCGCTAAAATCATCTGTTGCATCAGTATCAAGATTAGCAGGGATATCAGTTAAATCGTTATAACTTCCGCTAAAATCGTCTGCCTGATTTGTGTCCCATCCGGTAAAATCTGGCTGATTACTTAAATTGTTGTAATCTCCATCAAAATCGTCTGTTACGTCAGTGTCCCAATTAGTAAAGTCAGGCTGATTTGAAAGACTGTTATAATCTCCATCAAATCCTTCGGGTAGATCTACATAACCACCATTTGTAAGATAAATTCTATTTCCAATAATAGCAATGCTTTGCAACTCATTTAAAGGATCACCGTCAAGTTCTGTAAAATTTGTTAAATATCCTACATCATTTGTTAATTCACTAACATTAACAGGAATATTGGGCTGATTTATTAAGTTATTATAATCTCCATCAAAATCATCTGTGACATCTGTGTCCCAATTAGTAAAATCAGGAGTATTTGTGAGATCATTGTAGTTTCCACTAAAACCACTTCCACTTCCAGCGTTCCAACTAGCAATGTCATCATTGGTAATTGTTCCAGCAGGAGAGCTTGTGAAAATATCATCTGATTCTTCAGTCAGATATCCTGCATCGTTAGTTAATTCACTAACATTTTCAGGAATATTTGGTTGGTTAGTTAAATTGTTGTAATCTCCATCAAAATCATCTGTAACATCTGTATCCCAGTTGTCAAATGCGGTTTCATTTCCGGTAATTTCGATATTCTCAACGGTTTCGGCTGTTTTTGAATGTAATGCATAAGGAACA
>CAYUWD010000073.1:0-18730 GCA_964448235.1 uncultured Bacteroidales bacterium
TTAAAAATATTAGAAACTTTTTAGTAACTCAGACACACTAATGTGGACACTACCTCTCTATCTAAAATAATCCGGGTTTTATCCTGTCAATCCAATTGTTGATCCTTATATCTGTCAGATCTTTTTGATTGTCGTTATCCAGCTGAAGCCCTGCGAATTTACCCTCAAGTTCTGCTGCTGAAGAATTATAAAATATTGCTGTTTTTTGCATATTATTTGTTTTTATTTTTCAATTAAACAATTTAGAACTAATCTAATTCATGCAAATTAACCTCATATTTTTTTATGCATAAATACCTTAAAATGATGAAAAAAGGGATGAAAAATAGCTTTTTGAGGGGATATGGATTTGTGGAGGTGTTTTGCCAGTAAGTGTATTTTAGGATTCTTTCTGTATGTCTTTATAATCCTTCAAACAAACGGTTTTACTATGTAAAAATAAAAAATGCTGTCACAAAAACAACATTTCATATCATTTATATTTAAAATTACTTGACATCCTCAACTTTAACTCTTCCAAATCTAAGAGCTTTAAGCATCCACATAGGCAAAGGTTTTTCAGGATTACGTTTTCGCATATTCAGATTTAAACCTAAACTTTTAATTAATGGAATTTTATGAGTTTCTACAAATTCAATAAGAGTACCATCAGGATCTTCAATATAGGTAAAATGTCCGGCAGCTTCACCCATATCAAAAGAATTGACATCATTATGTTTTATTGAACTATCAATAGTAAAAGGATATCCTTTGCTATTACAGAAATTTTCTAAAGCATTCATATTACTTACATCAAAACATATCTGAATAAATCCTGGATCTCCCCAATATCTTCCTTCATATATCTTACGTGGTTCCCTATCGAATGCCTGTACTAATTCAATATAAGACTGCCCAAACATAGGACTAAATCCTCCCTTTCGTGGTTTTGAATGAGTTAACAAAACTCTTCTGAATTTTTGTGTTCCTGAGTTTAATGGTGCAAAATCCTCAAAAACTCCGGTTTCATCTGTAATCACTTTGTCATACCCTAATATATCTTTATAAACTGTCATTGATTTATCAATGTCACTAACACCAACAATAGCTCCAACCGGCCCTCCAGTAGAACGTTTTTCATCTTTCAACACATATTTATCATGTACAATTTGAAAAATATTTCCAAAAGGATCTTTAATAAAAAACGTATGACAATTATCTATCGATTTATATAACTCACCTAATATTTTGATTTTAGGATTAGATTTAAACTGCTCATATGTCAGATTTACATTACGACTCTTTATTTTTGCTGCAAAAATGCCATAATCACCCAAATGAATATCAAAATCAATAGTTTTAGGTTTTCTGTCAGAATACTGCCAGATTTCAAATCCACCACCACCTTGCATATTTATTGCAATGCATGCATGACGTTTTTGAGGGCTATTTCCTGTATAAGGTAGCATTAGTTCAGCTACTGTATCATCTTCAAGAATGCGAACATCCATATTAAAAACATCGATGTAATACTTCCATGCTTCTGCAAAGTTCTCAACTCCAATACCAATTTGTTGAATTCCACTAATATTAAAATCGCTCATTTTATGTTGGTTTTATTTTACGTACTAATTTTCTTGACCATCCGGGGAAAAACCTCTTGATATATACCATTAAAAGTTCTTTTTTCCCGACTAAAACTTCAGGTTTTTGTTTGTTTATTGCTTTAACTATTTTTTTTGCAGCTTGATCTGTGGTAACTCCTCCAGCTTGTCCGGCATCCATTTTTGAATGCTGCTTGCCGTCTTTCTCTAATGCGTAAAACGATATATTTGTCTGTACTCTACCAGGACATACTATTACTACCCGAATATTATAATCATAATATTCTGCATGAAGAGTTTCAAAGAATCCGTAAAGAGCATGCTTTGAAGAACTGTATGCTGACCTCAACGGGAAACCAAATCTTCCTGAAATACTTGTTGTAACAGCAATAGTTGCTCCTCCCTGTTCAATCATCTTTGGTAACAAAAGCTTAGTCATTTTTACAGGAGCAAAAAAGTTGACATCCATTATCTTTTGATCTACAGAAAATAATGTATCTCCTGCCTTTGCCCGTTGGCTTATACCTGCATTATTATAAAGGACATCAACCCGACCATAGATTTCCAGTGCCTGCTCAACTAATTTGTCTATTCCATTAATATCAGATAAGTTGTATGGTAATACCTCAGCCTTACCTCCAAGCTCTGTACATCGTAATTTTACTTCTTCAAGCTTATCTTTTTCAAGAGCTGTTAATAATAATTTAGCTCCTTCTTTTGCAAAAAGATACGCACAAGCTTCTCCTATACCCGAGGATGCACCGGTAATCCAGATAACTTTATTCGTGACTTGCTGCATAGTTTACGTTAATTTTGAATTGGGCTTTGAGCATGGGGCAAAGAGCATAGGGCATGGAGTACTATATATCATAGAATTCATATAAGATTATATCAAGGTTTTTCTAAAGTTTGTAATTTGTGAACTCAACGCTGCCAGTTCTTTAAATAGTCTTTCCTTTGTGCTGTCTTTAATAAGTTTTCTTCTATTTAATAAAAAAACAATATTTGCACATTCAAAAGTAGATTTCCTCGCTATTGCAAGATAATTTGCGAAATCTTTATTTGAGAAAGAGCCACTTCCTTCTGCAATATTATTCGAAATACTCATTGATGCTCCCCGAAGCTGTTCTGCAAACCTATACAATTTTAAATTACTAACTTCATCAGCAATGTCAAGCATTTCATCTGCTAGTTCTATACTTACCTGCCAAATTTTTAAATCTTCAAATCTAAAAGCACTCATAATTACTAATTTGGTAAAAAATATTTAATGCTTGGATGAATTCAATACTTGTTTCTAGTACTCCATGCCCTATGTTCTTTGCCCCATGCTTCTTACAAACAATTAAATTTCTTTAATCTCTCAGTACCGCTTCCCACAATTGCTTGCGATAGTCATCTATCTCATGTGGTTTGCAATCACCTACAGAATCAACATTTTTTGTTGTATAAATCATCTCATCAACAAAGTCAGGTGCACGACGCACACCTTCGCCAGTATTAATAAGTACAGTTTCGCCGTTTTTAATTAAGCCCTTTTTCAAAGCTTCAAAGAACCCTCCCATGCATACTGCAGATGCAGGTCCAAGAATAACTTTTCTTTCATAAGCGATTAATTTACCATAATCAATCATCTTATCTTCTTGCATTCTAATAAAAGTACCTCCTGATTCTTTTACAAGTTTAGAGATTATTGGATACATTGCAGGTTTGCCGGTTGCCAAAGTTGGCACTTTTGTTTGAGGATTATCAATAATGGGATATTCATTTTCATATCCTTTAGGAAATCCATTCTTCTCAGCATTCTCCCAAGCTTGAACCATAGGATCACAAGCATCAGGTTGAACCATAATAAAACGTGGATTCTTCAAGTCAGGATAAACAGATTTAATTTCACGTATACCTTTATCAATTGCTATTGGACCTGTACCTCCACTAATTGCTTGAATATAAACATCAGGCATCCGATCGATTTGACGGAGCCATTCAAAAACCATCGTTTTCTTAGCTTCAACTCTAATAGGATCTATATTTCCAATAGAAATTAAAATATTATATTTCTTAGAATACTCAGCAGCAATTTCTTTAGCTTTTGTATAGTCGCCATTAACTCTAAAAACCTGCTGACCAAATGCGCTAATAACCGCTTCAGAAGCTTTTAATGCATTATCAGGAATAAAAACCGAACAATTAACACCAGCAATTGACAAATATCTTGCATAAGAAGTAGCAGTATTTCCTGTTGATGCAACACAATATTGCTTAATATCATTTTCCTTAAAAATACTGGCTGCTAATGAAGCTGCTACATCTTTAAATGTTCCAGTTCCACCATTAAGGTCATTCCTATATACCTGAACATTAATATCTAATCCATACTTTTCTTTAGCAAAATCTTCAAGAAACCACCAGTTTTGCAAAGATACTGCTCCTTCCATCCGAGAAATAATATTCTCCTGTCTTGAAAGCGGTAAATAGTAAAAATATTGCCAAAAACTAATTGGATTTCCTTTGATTATTAATGGTAACTCTTTATAGTCGCTACTATACCAAACTTCTGAATAATTACTTCCACATTCAGGACACTTTTGACCTTGCTCAAACCATGCTCCAAAATCAGATGTTATATGGTCGCATTTCACACATTTTAAATGATATTTTTTATCCTGTTTCATAATACATATTTTATTTCAAAAACGAAGTAATTCCTTTAAAATATAGATCTTACTTCGTTTTAATAATTTAATTTTAGATTAACCTATCTTCATTGATGGAATCTTATCAGTGTTATATTTTCCTGCATCAAGATTTACCTTAATTTTTTTAAACACCTCTATTGTTTCATTAACATCTTCCATTGTATGAACTGCAGTAGGAATAAGTCTCAACATCAATACTCCTTTTGGTACAACAGGATATACCACAATTGAACAGAAAATATTGTAATTTTCACGAAGATCAATTACAATATTTGTGCCCTCTGGTACAGAACCACTAAAATACACAGGGGTAACAGGGGACTCTGTTTCACCAATATCAAAACCATTTTCTTTAAGACCTTTTTGTAATGCCGTAGCAACTTCCCATAATCTTGCTTTATGCTCTGGTTCATTTTGTAACATATCCAGTCTCTTCAATGCACCAAACACCATAGGCATAGGTAAAGATTTAGCAAAAATTTGAGAGCGCATATTATATTTTAATGAATCTACAATATATTTATCTGCTGCTACAAAAGCACCTATACCAGCCATAGATTTTGCAAAAGTTGAAAAATACACATCAACTTCATCTTGGACTCCGTAATGTTCGCCTGTACCTGCTCCTGTTTTCCCCATTGTTCCAAATCCATGAGCATCATCAATCAACAGTCTAAATTCATATTGATTTCGCAACTCGATAATTTTATTGATATGCCCAAGATCTCCAGCCATACCAAACACTCCTTCAGTAATAACAATTATTCCTCCACCATTTATTTCTGCTTGTTTGGTAGCAAATTTTAGCATTTTACTACATCTTTCAATATCATTATGAGGAAAAACAAAACTTTTACCCCCTTTTGCTTTATGTAAAAAGATCCCATCCATTATACAAGCATGAGATTCCGAATCATATACAATAACATCTTTACGAGAAACTAAAGAATCTATTATTGAAACCATGCCTTGATATCCATAATTTAATAGAAATGCTGATTCTTTTTTTACAAATTTTGCTAATCTATTTTCTAGTTCAGCATGATACTTTGTTTGTCCAGACATCATCCTTGCACCCATTGGATAAGCCATCCCATATTTAGCTGCAGCATCTGCATCTGCTTTTCTAACATCTGGATTATTTGCTAATCCAAGATAGTTATTTAAACTCCATGTTAATACTTCTCTACCTTGAAAAATCATACGTGGTTTAATTTCTCCTTCTAATTCAGGAAACATAAAATAGCCTTCAGCTTGCTGCTGATACTGACCTAATGGACCTCTAGCGTCTTTGAGTCTATCAAAAATATCTACCATAATACATTTTATTTATTTGAGCCAAAAATATCTATTTATTTACTATTATTAATTATTTAATCTAAGTTTTTACAGTATTTTACTAACTTTTTATGTTTATTACTTTTCAATTTAGATGAACAATCTGATTAATACAAATCACTGAACTTGAAACAATTATAAATTATTCATTATTACAGGCAAATGTATTACTAAACATTAACAACACAAACAAGAGAAATACTGTAAATACAATAGTATTTACAACATGGGATAATAAGTATTTATACCCAATGGGAGTTTACTTCCTAATAATTACTCTTTGAATTTCTACACCATGTTCAGTCTCAACATGAATGAAATATAGTCCTGAATCTAATTGTTCTATCGGCAAATTGATTGGAAAATCGTTAGCCCCCCTAATTTTACCACCATCAAAGATAACTTCAGATTTACAGTTTATAATTTTTAAATTTTTAACTTTTGTCTGATTTAAGAATTTAATACTTAACTGATTTGTTGCAGGATTTGGATAAACATCAAAACTATTTTGATTGGCATCTCTTGGCTTTGCAATGTCAGTTGTACTTGAAAAGGTAAATGTTGCAACATAATTTAAAGTTGCGTTATTAAGATATAAGATCTCAGAGTCTCCATTTTCAGCTTGAAAATAAACTTCGATAATATAGTTTCCATCAGATAAACCTTCTAAAAGATTCAAATCTGTTTCTTCAGGTGGATCATTCCACCACATTTGAAATAATAACTCTTCTTCATCCCACTCTGAATGCCAAGGCAATATAACATCATTAAAAGTACCCGGTGTTTCCCCTACCTTATATAATCGGTAATACATATTACATGCGACAATATCACCTTCTGCATCTTTAGAAACAATCAACTGACCAGATTTTAAGTAAAGGCTTGATGAAGGACCTAAAGAACCAAAATTGTGTCCATTAAATTCTGATTCAGAATAAAATACATCTTCTGCTCCACCTTCCCAAATTGCAATAAAACCTTGATTAATAAACTCATATTGAGCGTTAAGAACTGTCGAAAACAATAAGAACAACAATATTAGATAGAAATTTGTCTTTTTCATATTGACTATTACTTTGATTTAGAGTTAAACAAAATTAACTTGTTTTTTTAATTTATACAAATTAATTCTCGTAAGCTACTAAAAACAAAGAAAGTAGACAAAAAGTCTACTTTCCTGTTAACTATATTTTGTGCGTTTATTAGTAAGAGAATACTATCTCTATCATATCAGGTGATGCATTTCCATCCCATCTGTCTTTAATTCCAATATAATAGTTTTTTCCTGCTTCTTCAATTTCAAATTTACCAGGGATATCAATTGTTTCTATATCATCAAGTTCATTATCTTCGTCTAAAACAAATATTGTTCCTGCTACTTCGATATTACCAAAATTTTTACCTTCAATGATAAGTGTACCAGCAGCTGATGGTGAAAATTTGAATAAGTCTATATCACCTAGTGGAAATATTGCCATATTAACTGTTTCGTTTCCAGTAATTTCTTTAGCATTAGTTTCATTATTGTTTGGTTCATATTCATCCATTTCTGGAATAAAATTGACTAACCATGTAAAAATATTTTTTGACATTTTACCACCCCAGCGATCAGCAAGGACAACATAATACTCACCAGGTTCTGTTACTGCAATTGTTTGAGGAATAACAGCTATTGATTTCAATACTTCAACAGGTTCTTCATTATATTCGTCAAATTGTGCAAAATAAACAGATAACTCAATTTCTTCATCAACATCTTTTGATTTAACCTCTATATAACCTTGCTCTTCAACTGATACCTTAAACCAATCCTCATCTTTTGCAGGGAATATTGCAGACTTATATTCTTTACCAAATTCAATCTCTTGTGCTAATAATGCATCAGAATTAGGTTCGTAAGAGTCTATTTCTTTGATAAAGTCTATTTTTAATGTAAACTCTTCATCCGATGATTTTTCTCCCCAACGCTCAGCAACCATGACATAATATGTTCCCTCTTCGAGAATTTGAATTGTTGCAGGCATTTCTTCAAAACTAGTTATAAAATCCTCTTTCTCATCTCCCCACTCATCATATTTTGCAAATCTGACCTGAATATCTAAATCTTCTGGCACTCCTTTTGCTAAAGCCTGCAAATAGCCCTGTTCTTTAACTTCTACCTTATACCAATCGACATCTCCGGATTCATCAATCTTAAGACCAAATTCATTTCCTATTTCAACTGCTGTTGCTTCCTCAATTGTGTTATTTGGTTCATGAGATTCAGCTTTACCTTCAGATTTACTATCCGAACCTGATCCACATGCAACAAATAAAAATACTAATACTCCTAATACTAAATTTATTTTTTTCATTTGTTTAATAGATTTTAATAAATATTGGTGCTAAATTACATTTTATATAAGAATTTGCCAAATAGATTGCAAAAAAAAGACGGTAAAAAAAACCGTCTTTCTATATCTTATATAAAATAATTTACTGTATGATTATTCTTTCAACTTGAACACCATTATCTGTCTGGACACGAATAAAATAAGTTCCTGGTTCCATATCTTCAATTGGAATATCCATAACATTTGATGCTCCTCTAGCTTTTGCTCCTTGGTAAACAATATCTGATTTATTATTAATCATTTTTACACTACTAACATTTGCATTTACGTCAAATTGTAATGACAATTTTTCATTTTGTGGACTAGGAATCACAGAAAAAGTACTTTGCGATGCAGTTGCTTTTGCCATTTTATTTCCATCTTTATCTTGATCATTACCATTATCAAACACAGGATTAGCAATACTTGCAGAAACAAAACCTACTATTGCAAAACAAAGTGTTAATATACTGATAAGTTTTTTCATAAATTTATTTTTTCTTTACCTTACAAATATACGAAATAATTATTTACAAAAACAAAATATTTATGATTTTTTTTGACTTTTTTGCAACCTTTTTCGTATACACCTGTTAATCAATGACTTAAGATGCGTAATGTTATTTTATTTTTCATTAAAAACAGTCTGTTAATAACATTTATTTATACGAATTAACAAAATTCTGAATTATTTTATCGATTTCAGTATTTCCCCGCAACTACAAAACTGAAATCATCTGGTTTGATATTATTAAGTGTAAATTCATATAAAATATTACTATCAATAGAACTGACTATTTCAATATTTTTTTCAATAAACCTTTTATTCCTATTTTTACTTAGTAATTTTTCAAACACCATTGAAGTAGGAATTACACCATCAAGAGAGGATATTAATTCGCCCATCATATAATTCTTTACAAGCTTTAATTCAGACTTAGAAACAGGTTTTGAAAGAAGCATATCTATTTCGTCATAAATCTCACTGATTGCATATTTTGTAACATCTGCACCAACATCAGAAACAATTCTTAAAAGTGTTTTATTTGAGTACTCTGTGACAAAAGAACCGATACCATAAGTATAACCTTTATCTTCTCTGATGTTTTTCATTAATCTGGAACCAAAATATCCACCAAAAACAGTGTTTAATATTCCCAATAAAATCAATTCCTCATCAGATTTAATATCTAAAAAAGCCCCGCCATAAATTGTAGATTGAACAGCATCTTTAAAATCATATAGTTTTAGCTTACTTCTATCGCCTGAGATAGTACTATTTTGAGATAAATTTGATTCATTTTTCCAGGATATACCATCTTTTGAAACACCAAAATATTTGTTTAATGATTTTAAAATATCATCATCATATTGACCTGCTATCTGAATTTGACAATTTTCACTTGTATAATGCCCAGAAATAAATTCTTTAAGAGATTCCAATTCAACTTTATTAGCATCATCTGCCTGAACAAAATATCCAAGTTGATGCTTATCACCAAACAATTCAAGGTTTAAGCCTCTCATTGCAACATAATTTGTTTTCTTCATATTATTCTCAATTGAGGAATAATATTTTTTCTTTAAAATATTAAACTCATTCTCGGGCAATGATGGATTTAAAATTAAATCTGAAAACAAAGGGATAACCTTATCAAAATCTTTAGTTGGGACAAACAATCTTAGTCCTGACATTTCTGCACCTGAAAATGTCTCAACAAAGCTCCCATAAAAATCAAAAAATTCAGCAACTTCATCCGGTTTTTTCCCTATAGGGGCTTCTTTTAGCAAAGAATTTGCAAAAACAGATTGTAATGCAGTTTTTTGATACTCCACTCCTGCTCTAAAAATCAAATCTAGCTTAATAACCGGAGCATTTGCTGAATAAAATCCATAATAATCTATCCCATTATCCAATGTGTCTTTAACAGGTTCATCAATCTTTATAGAATCGATTCTTTTTGTTTTAGGACTTATACTTCTATCTATCATTATTTTCCGTTTTTATTTGATTTATAATAAATACAGGATTCATTTTCATTACTGAAAATTTCATTTGCTATTCTTACAATCTGATCTTTTGAAACTTCACGATAATTTTGCTGAATATCGTTAATCATATTTGCATCACCCAATAATTCAAAATATGCAAGTTCCATCGCCAAATTCAGTACACCTAAACGAGAGAACAGCAGTGTACTCTGCACTTTATTCTTAACTTTCTCAAGATCATTCTTCTTAAAGTCGCCATTTTTAATTATCTGTAATTGTTCTTTAATTTTCGTTTCAGCTATTTCGAAATCAAACTCCGGATACAATTTGCCATTTATCATAAACAATCCCGGATCTAATGCTCCCTGAATATATGCATCTAATTGAGGAAATATCTTTTGACTTTTTATCAGGTTTTTATTAAACATGGAAGATCGTCCATTTGATAATAAATCTGAAATTAAATCAGTTGCATAATAATCCTTATTCAATCTGTCACACATATGATATGCCAAATAAATCGCATCAGCAGGAACATCACGTTCCAGAATTAATTCTCTTCTCTCATTTTGCGCCGGCTCAGGACTAATATTTCTCTTCTTAATTTGTCTCTCTGGAATATCAGAGAACCACTTATTACATAATGTTTCTATTTCATGTCTGCTGACATTGCCGGCAACAACAAGAATTGCATTATTAGGTGCATAATGATTATAAAAAAACTCTTTAACATCCTCTAATTTTGATTCCTGAATATGTCGAATTTCTTTACCAATTGTTGACCACTGATAAGGATGAACATTATAAGCTAATGGTCTTAAAAATAGACTTACATCACCATAAGGTTGATTTAAATACCTCTGTCTAAACTCCTCAGAAACAACATTTCGTTGAACATCCAGACTCTTTTCTGAAAATCCTAATTCAAGCATTCTGTCAGATTCGAGATAGAATGCTGTTTCTAAATTCTGCTTAGGAATTGTAATATAATAATTGGTAAAGTCATTATTTGTAAAAGCATTATTTTCACCACCTGCTTTCTGTAAAACAGTGTCATAATTCGGTATATTTTTAGAACCTCCAAACATCAAATGCTCAAATAAATGTGCAAAACCTGTTCTATTTTCATCCTCATCACGAGCTCCTACATTGTATAGCAAATTAAACGCAACTAAGGGTGTTGTTGAATCGTTGTAAATTATAACTCTTAATCCGTTTTCAAGTGTAAATCTGTCAAATTTTATCATAATTTTCAATTAAGTTCTCAAAGATAATAATTTTAGCAACTAATTACCTCAATATGTATTTGCTATAAAATATTATTAAATTTCAACTTTAGTGTTAACAAATGTGCAAAAAAACCTTAAATTTGATGCAACCTAACATTAAATTAATAGGTTTTAGAGTTATTGTTTATTAAATTAACCCGTTATGAAGAAATTTACTTTTACATTTATTGCATTCTTGTGTGCAATAGGATTATTTGCGCAAGGGAATTTTCAGACTAGTTTTGAACAACCTCAAGATGATGTTTATGAACTTAGTTTTGAATTAGATTCCTGGGATTTAAACGAATACACTGTTAACGGAACAACATATCAATATGTTGATATGAATGTTAGTACTGTTACCAATAAAACAGGATGGGCTGAGCTTCCGATAATTAGTGCAAGTATTCAACTACCAAAACAAAAAGATGTTGATTTTGAAATTGTTTACACCGATTACACTGATTATGAATTGGAGTACCCAATGCTTCCATCAAGAGGTGTTATTTATAGAAATCAAGATCCGTCTTCGATTCCATACACTATTGATCCAGAATCGCTTGTTGATAGTTTCTATCCTGAGAATATTGCTTATATGGAAGATCCATTTATTTTTAGAGATGTACGTGGAACTTCTGTTAGGTTAACTCCTTTTAGATATAATGCTGTTACAAATACACTAAGAGTATATAACGAAGTTCAAATAAGGTTGACAGAAAATAACGAAGAGCCTACAAATCCTTTATTATCTGATCATATAAATACAATTAAAGAAGTAGAAGGAATATATCAAAATATGTTCATGAATTATACGCCATCATCATCAAAATCAAATGCTAGTTTATCAATGAGTGAATATGGTGATATTTTAGTTATAACAACATCTGCATATGAAACAACAATAGAACCTTATATTCAATGGAAGAAGGAAAAAGGATACAATGTAAGCACTCAGGTAGTTTCAAATGGAGATGAAGTTTCATCAATCATTCAATCTAAATATAATGATAACCCAAACCTAATGTTCGTTCAGTTAATAGGAGATTGGGCAAATATAAAGTCCCCAACCATTGCTGTTACTACTAGTAATGACCCTTGCGATCCATATATGGGAGCAGTAGCAGGAAGTGATAATTATATTGACATATCTGTTGGTAGATTTTCATGTACAAATACAACTGAATTAACAACACAAATAAATAAAACTATCACTTATGAAAAAACTCCTGACATGACAAGCGGTTGGAGAGAAACATTCATTGGAATTGCTTCTGATCAAGGTGGAGCTCCAACATACTATGGAGATGATAGTGAAGTCGATTATTTACATATTCAACGCATATATAATGATAGATTAGACGGATTTACATATAACACACATGAACAAAACTTTGACCCCGGTGCAAGTGCAACTGCTGTTGCTGCAGATGTAAATAGTGGAGCTTCAACAATAGCATATTGTGGGCATGGTGATGTTGATATGTTTGTTTCTTCTGGCTTTGACAATTCAGATATTAATAATTTATCCAATGGGAATAAACTTCCATTTATTGTTTCAGTAGCTTGTGTAAATGGTTCATTTCACACAGAGACATCATGTTTTGCTGAAACATGGTTACGCAAATCCGGTGGTGGAGCTGTTATTACATGGATGTCAACAATTAACCAACCATGGCAACCACCTCAAAGAGGTCAAGACTATTTCTATGATATTTTAACTGGTGGTTTTAATTATGATACCGATGGCATTTCAGAAACTACTGGATATAACACAACCGAACAACGTACGCACTGGGGCTCAATTGTTGTTAACTCAGCAGTTTTAATGCTAACTGAAAACTCAGGTGATGACGATATCGAGACAATTAAAACATGGACAACATTTGGTGATGCGTCATTACAGTTAAGAACGGAAACTCCAAATACATTAACATTATCAAATACTGATCCTGAGGTCGGTGTAGATTTCGAAGGTATTGCATATATTGATGGCAGTCCTGCAGAAAATGTTCTTATCTGCATTTCTGCTGATGATAATTATTTTTCAGGTTTAACAGATGGAACAGGTGCTTACTCTATCAATCATACTTTAACTGCTGGCGAAGCATTACTAGTAGCTACAGCATTTAACACCACAACTGTTTATGAAACTGTTACAGTTATTGATGCTGACCCTTGTGCACCAATAAATAATCTTGTTGCAACATCAACTGATGATAATGTTACTCTAACATGGGAAGTTCCTGCTGATGGTAATGTAACTGGTTATAACATTTATCAGGATGGTTCTATAGTTACAACAGTAACAGCACTAACTTACACACATACCGGTCAAGCAAACGGAACTTATGAATATTGTGTTAATGCAATTTTTGATGGAGTAGAATGCTACGATGATGTTTGCGCAACAGTTATTGTAAACGATGGTAGCAATAGCTCATGTGAGTCTCCGTTAGGACTACTAATTACAGAAGACAGTCCGACTTCACATACACTTACTTGGGAAGCCCCTGCTGGTTCTGAAAATATTTTTGATGATATTGAAGGGCATACAGCTTTTACAATAAATTCTTCCGGAGATATACCATGGTCATTTATTGATGGAGATGGAGAAGAAACTTATGGAATTCTAAACTACCCGTTTTCAAATTCCAGTTCAGCGATGGCTACAATTGTATTTGATCCAACATTAGTAACAAATGAAAATGACGGAACACCATTAACTGAAACAACAGATGGCGATCCTTTTTATGCATATTCAGGAAATCAGTTTTTCGCAAGTTTCAATGCCAGAAACTCTACACAAACAAATGATTGGATTATCAGTCCCGAACTAGGATTTGCAGATCCATTTACATTCTCATTTTATGCTCGTAGCGGCCATAAAACTGCTTATCCCGAAGATTTTGTCGTTGCTTATTCAACGACTACTGATGATGAAAGTGCATTTACCAATGTATTGGAAACTGTTACAAGTGCTCCTTTTGCATGGACAGAATATTCATACACAGTCCCTGCATCTGCTAAATATGTAGCCATTAACTGTAACTCAAATGATATGTATTACTTCTGTGTAGATGACATTTATATTGGCGATGGTTCAATGCCTGGAGCGACACTTACAGGATACAACGTTTATTGTGACAATGTATATCTTGGTACAACCACAGAAACTACATTTACAAATTCCGAAGCTGATGAAGATTATCATGAATATTGTATCGAAGCTGTATATGCTGACGACTGTATTTCTCCACAAACTTGCGAAACAATAGGCGCGGCTGCTGTAACATGGGATATTGTAGCCTCTGCTGGAACAGGTGGTACAATTTCACCTGCAGGAACAACAACAGTTAACGAAGGCGAAGACCAATCATACACAATATCACCAGCAACTTGCTATGAAATTGATGATGTTCTTGTTAATGGATCTAGCGTTGGTTCAGTAACATCTTATACATTTAGTAATGTATTGGCAGACCAAACAATTGCTGCAAGCTTCTCACAAATTGTTTATAATGTTAGTTCTACAGCTGGTACAGGTGGTAGCATAACAAATGCTTCTACAGTTGACTGTGGAGATGATCTAACCTTCACTGTTGATGCAGATGCTTGTTACGAAATTAATACAGTTACTGTAAATGGCACACCAGTTACACTTTCAGGCAATTCATATACAGTTTCTAATGTTAGTGAAGATATTTCTATCAATGCTACCGTTACACAATTATCATACAACGTTACTGCAAATGCTGGAACAGGTGGAATTATTACAGTTGAGGCAAATGTTGACTGTGGTGATGATTTAACCTTCACAGTTAATAATGAAGCATGCTACGAAACCGGAACAGTTACTGTAAATGGAACTCCTGTTACTTTAAGTGGCAATAGCTATACCATTAACAATGTAACGGAAGACATCATAATCAATGCATCTTTCGATGCAATTGTATATAACGTTACTGAAACTACAAATGCAAACGGTTCAATTTCTGTTGCTAGTACAGTTAACTGTGGTGATGATCTTGTTATTACTTTTATTCCTGACGCTTGTTACGAAGTTTCTTCATGTACAATTAACGGAAGCCCTGTAACTGTTGTTGGTAATACTTACACTGTTCATAATGTATCTGAAGATATTGATATAAATGCCAGCTTTGGTGTAGCAGCAAACTATGACATTATTACAAATGCCGGCACAGGTGGTAGTATTGATTTATCGACAGCTAGTGTTGCTTGTGGTGGTGAAGTAACATTTACTGTTTATCCTGAAACTTGTTACGAAATTGGTGAAGTTACCGTAAACGGAACTCCTGTAACACTTGTTGATAATAGTTATACAATTACTAATATAACAACTGAAACTACAATTACTGCAACATTCAATCAGATTATCTATAATGTATCGACTTCTGCAGGAACAGGTGGAATTATTGTTACTGAAAATACTATTAGTTGTGGTAATGACTTATTAATTACTGTAAATGCAGATGCATGCTATGAAATTAGTGTTGTAACTGTTAATGGAACACCTGTTACTCTTACAGGGAATAATTATACAGTTTCTAATGTCAGTGAAGATATAGAAATTGAAGCAACATTTACATTATTATCATACACAATAACAGCCAATGCCGGCACAGGTGGAAGTATTACTCCTCAGGGAGATATCCTAGTCGATTGCGGAATTAACCAAGCATTCACAATTACTCCTGATGCTAATTATATCGTAAACGATGTACTTGTTGACGGTCTGAGTGTTGGTGCTGTTACAGAATATGAATTTGTTAACCTGACAGATGATGCAACAATTATTGCAACATTCTATAATGTTTCCGGAATTATCAGTTCAAATAGTAATGAGATTAGCATTTATCCTAACCCTGCTGATAATTTAATTACAATTGACTTGAATTATAATGAAACAAATGCAGATCATGTTAATATAATGTCAGTTGATGGAAAAGTTGTTAGCACGCTTGACATTACATCAGATAAAACAGAAATCGATATCTCTAACTTCTCAAGTGGAGTTTACTTCTTAAATATTAATTCTGAAGATTCTGCAATACAAACTATCAAGCTTATTAAATTATAGTTTAATATAATCAGCGATTTAAAAACTGTCTGTTTTGAAACAGGCAGTTTTTTTTTATCTTAGTCAAAAATATTTATTTATGAAAAAGTCTATCATCAGTCTAATTACAATTACACTAAGCTTACTCCCATTTTATTCTTTAGCCTGTACAAACTACTTGGTTACCAGTGGAGCTTCAGCAGACGGATCCACCATGATTTCATATGCAGCAGATTCTCATATCAGATATGGTGAGTTATATTGGAAACCTGCAGGAACATGGCCGGAAGGAAGTATGATAACTCTCTATGATAGAGGAACAGCCAAACCACTCGGGCAAATACCGCAAGCCGCTGTAACATATCAGGTCATTGGTTTTATGAACGAATATCAGGTATCAATTGGAGAGACTACTTATGGGGGTCGACACGAATTGATGGATAGTTTAGCAATTGTTGATTATGGAAGTCTTATGTTTCTTGCTTTACAACGCTCAACAAGTGCAAGGGAGGCAATTAAAATAATGTTTGAATTGGTTTCCGAATATGGTTATGCCAGCTCAGGAGAATCATTTTCTATTGCTGATAAAAACGAAGTATGGATTTTAGAAATGATAAGTAAAGGATGTGAACCTGTTTGGGATAAAAAGCAAAAAAAATACATCAATAAAAATAAAGGTGCTGTTTGGGTAGCAATCAGAATACCTGATGGATATGTTTCAGCTCATGCAAATCAAGCTAGAATTACAAATTTTAAATTAAGTGATGGAAAAACATCTATCAGCACAAAAGAAATTGATAAGATATTTAATCCTGAAGTTGAAATTGTTTATGCAGAAGATGTAATTTCATTTGCAAGAGAAAAAGAATATTTCATAGGTGATGATAAAGATTTTTCATTCTCTGATGCTTATGCACCTTTAAGTTATGGTGGAGCCCGTTTTTGCGAACTTAGAGTTTGGGCATTTTATAATGAAATAAGCGATGATATGAATAAATATTGGGAACATGCTATTGGCAACGATCTAAATATAAGAATGCCATTGTATATAAAACCAAATAAAAAACTCACTCCGGCAGATTTAATGAGTTATAAAAGAAACCATTTGGAAGGTACAGATTTAGACATGAGTAAAGATTACGGTGCCGGACCTTTCGGACTACCATACAGATGGCGTCCTTTAACTTGGGAGTATGATAGTGTTACATACTGTAACGAAAGAGTAACAGCAACTCAACAAACCGGATTTTCATTTATATCACAAATGCGTTCTTGGTTACCAGATCCAATTGGTGGTGTTTTTTGGTTTGGTGTTGACGATGCTGCTTCTTGTGTTTATGTTCCTTTCTATTGTGGCATAACTAAAACTCCCAAAAAATGGTCTGAAGGTTATGGCGATATTCTGACATATAAAGATGATGCTGCTTTTTGGGTATTTAACAGAGTTGCTCACTTTGCCTATCTGTTCTATAATCGAGTTATGCATGATTTAACACATCAGCAAGCCTTGCTTGAAAACAAATTCTTTGAATATCAGCCATTAGTTGATCAATCTGCATTGGAATTGTATAGCGAAGACCCAAATAAAGGTAAAGAATATCTAACAGACTATTGTATTTCAAATGCTAATTATGTCGTTGATTACTGGAAAGAATTCGGTGAATGGCTCCTAGTTAAATATCTTGATGGAAATGTAAAACAAGAAGAAAATGGAGAATTTTTAAGAAATCCATGGGGATATCCTAAATCACCACAGTTTCCGGGCTATCCTGATAGTTGGAAAGAAAATTTGATTGATAAAACAGGTGATCAGTATAAATTGAGGTAATTTTAACTTGATAAGACCTCAATAAAAAATAAAGTTTGTAAGCTTAAACAATACTTTTTCATACTTTTCAAATCTTCTTATTTCACAAACAAATTATTATTTTATGACATTTTACATCTATTTCTCATATATATACAATTGTGAAACTTAAAGCAAAATCACATTACCCATTTTACACCAAACCAACATTAGAACACAATAACCACAACATTATATATACGATTCACACCTACACTCACACAACAAATAATAATTCAGCAAACTTTATCTGATATCTAATATTTCTATTATTTAGGTCTGATACTTAAAAATCCTATAATACCTGTCTCAATAGCTTGACAGAAAGTGTTTTTCGTCGTAATATTATAATATAATGTATTTGGAGAATCAGTATGACACAAATGATCATATTCTCTAATACAAAAACTTTAATTATGTTAAACAATACTGACATAGTATTTCGATATTTATATAAGCACTTAAAAGGTACTTGTTTAATAATACTATTGCTTTTTTCAACTATAATTTATTCACAAAACGAGGGAGACTACCAATCGTATCAAAGCGGAGCAT
>CAYUWD010000074.1:0-4940 GCA_964448235.1 uncultured Bacteroidales bacterium
AAAATCTTTTACCAACTAGTTGCGTAAAAAAGTGCATTTGGAACTTGAATCTACGCTTGATTTAATATTTCCTTATTTAGTTGAAAATAAAAAAAAACTTATTATTTTTGCACTCACAATGCCCAGTGATCCTCGAAAAATGACAAAAATTGTAAATTTTTTATTTTTCGGGAGTAGACGCCACTGATAATAAAAAAAACGAAACGTTCTTAAATAAAATTGCCCAGATGGCGGAATAGTCCCGACAAACCAGAAATCTATGATTTCATAGTTTGTTCGTGGATCCTCGAAAAATGACAAAAATTGTAAATTTTTTATTTTTCGGGAGTAGACGCCACTGATAATAAAAAAAACGAAACGTTCTTAAATAAAATTGCCCAGATGGCGGAATAGTCCCGACAAACCAGAAATCTATGATTTCATAGTTTGTTCGTGGATCCTCGAAAAATGACAAAAATTGTAAATTTTTTATTTTTCGGGAGTAGACGCCACTGATAATAAAAAAAACGAAACGTTCTTAAATAAAATTGCCCAGATGGCGGAATAGGTAGACGCGCATGGTTGAGGGCCATGTCCACGCTTGTGGGTGCAGGTTCGATTCCTGTTCTGGGCACAAAAATGTCCTTTGAAATTTCAAGGGGCATCTTTATTTTGTTACCACAAATCTTTGTGTTTGAGAATTGTCACCCATACTAATTTTTAATAAATAAACTCCTTGTCCAAATTGTGTGGTATTAAAGTTATGTTCGGTAATTCCTGCCGGAAGTAGAGTAGTTTCCTTGTAAACACATTGTCCGGTAATAGTAAAAATCTCAATTGTAGTATTTTGTTCTGTTGGATTGTAAATGTCGCAATATAATATGTCTTTTGTCGGGTTAGGGTAGAGTTTGCCAATGATGTTTTCGTTAATTACATTAACTTCTATTCGTTTTGTAAACTCTTGCCCATCTGCATCACGAACTAGCACAGAGGTTTCGTATTTTCCGGGCTCAGAAACAGCCTGCATTGTTAATATACCATTTTCGTCAATTGTAAATAAACTATCCGCTGGGTTGGGAGTGAAGGTTACGGTGTTGTAAGTCCCAGCAATTGAAATATCATATGGTATGAAATACTTATTGCAATCTGTTTTTATATTTGCAAATATGAAATAGCTTGGAACTGTGTCTGCATATGTAATCTCTATGACTCCATCTTTTGAGATTTTGATAAAGCTTTCATGTTTAATCTCGTCTTCCTGATCTTCTATCTTAAAATAGTTTTTGATGAATACTTGTATCTCTTCATTTGTGAGATTTATTGCGACAGGTCGATCCTTAATGTATAGTTTATCAATCTCGAATGGCATAAAATCAAGTTTTCTCTTATCATGAATAGTATTTTGATAAGGATATAACTCTATATCTGAAATAGTATCATTGCGAAACCTTATCTCACCAGTACTGTAAAGATGAATTTGATCCCAATTTTTCTTTGCAAATGGGATATTCCAGTCAGGATTTATTTCAATAGATTTGATTGTATCATAAACAAAACCTTCGTCAGATGGAAAATCTTTTTCTGATAGCTCAACAAGGTATGCATTTGTGTCAAGTATGTAAAATTCAAAAGGTGACTGGCCGTAAATTGTTCCAAGATTAAGAGAAAAAGGAGTGTTAGGCTCAATTGTGTAAGTGCTTTCGTTGATGATTTGTATGTGATTATTAAAATCGCGAGGTTCTAAGTAAAATATTTCAGAATAATAATTGTCATAAATTGTTGGTAGTGTTTCTGAAGAATTTACCAGTGTTTTTTCTACTGCCTGATCATTTGAATAATCAATTATTGAAGCATATAGTAATTCTGCTTTGGTCAAACCTTCATTTTCGATACGCATAAATAATTTATAAGTCCCCGGCTCTGAGATATAGTTTTTTAAATCAGTAATATCAATGCCAAATTCGAGCACATCAGGTTCAACAAGTGAATCAACACCTGTAATACACACATCTCCACCTAGAAAGTTAAATATTGGAAAATCAATTTCTATTTCAGGTCTTTCAGACTTTAAGTCGGACGAGATTCCTGCACTAATTTTCAAATCACCTCTTTCTGCATGTTTGATTTTTAACTTAAATGTAAGCTCAGGAGAGTATGCTGTATCTGGTATTGGAAAGAATACTTGTTGATTCCAGAATTGACTTATTACATCATATTTTAGTAGATGGATGTCTGAACCAGAAATAATCCAAAGTATTGTTTCATTATCATGCATGTCAATAATCCCATCACTGTTAATATCTAATGTGTCAGTAATAAACCCATCACCATTAAAATCAATAGAGTCGTTTTTGTAATAACCAACCAAGGTAAAGCTATGACTTGGTGGGTTTGGATTTCCAATTTCATTATAAACGCTTACCCAATAAGGAATATTAGCATTTCCAATATATAGACTTGTGTCGTGTATAGGGTTATTTATGTATATGGAATAATTTGGGCATAGGTAAAATATAGCTACACCTCCTTTTGCATATTCTTCGAAACCATCATTAAGAAAGTGTTTCAGTAGCTTTAAGTCTTCATCAGTATTAAGATTTAAACTATAATACTCAGAAATTCTGTTTGAAAAAGACTTGTAGTAGTTATCATAGCTATTCATCCAGTATTGCATAAAATGCTTTCCAGTTGAATTGGAAAAAGGGCTGAAAGGATTAATAATGTTTGGATTAATCTCAATCGTTTCATATTCAAGTTGACTTGGATGTCCCTGACTTTTGACTATGTTCCATGAGTCAAATGTGCTAACGCCATAATATTTACTTAACTGATTATAAGTATAATTAGGTGGAAAAATGTTACTTGAATCAGCTTCTCTGTCATAAGCTCTGTTAAACATATATGTCATACAATTAAATATGCCTGATGCTTGACCACATGTTGATCCAATTTGCTGCACAATACTATCAGGAAAATACTTCAACTTATGATTCCAAACATTTTCAGGAAGCTCTGGAGCTCCATCGGAGTAATAAATCTCAGGTATTGGATAATTTGGAACGTAAAATGTGTCGGCAACAACTTGTGCGTGCATAATATTTGAGCTAAGTATAACTCCGAGAAATATGCATGCTACAATGTGTTTCATTAATTATGTGCTAGAATTAATAGGTAAATTTAGTTAAAAAAACTTAGTACATGACAAAAATTTCTGTCATAATCTTTGCAGACCTCGAAACTCGGTCATATCAAAGATATACGCCAGAAATATTTTTATTATTATTTGTAGCCCACGGACGGCGAATATCCTCGACAACTGTCGGGATGTCCGTGGTTACAAATATTAAACCCAGTTCGACAAGCTCACCGCATCGCTTACAGGGTTTTATAAGATTTTAAAATATTTAACACTTTGAAACATTTGTTTTTTTGTCATGTACTAAGTAAAAAAAACTATAATTTAGATAATTTTACATTCTAAATTTCGTTAAATTTGATGAAACCAAATACAAAATACATGAAAACAAGACTTTTAAGCTGCTCAATTATTGTATTATTAGCCATTTTAAGTTCCTGTAAAAAAGATAATACAGAGTATAAAGAAATTCAATTAAGTGTAAAACAACAGGAGATTGTACAGTCAGGTAATGAGTTTTCATTAGGTATATTCAGAGAGTTTTCATCAGCAGAAAGTAATTTTATGATTTCACCTCTTAGTGTAGATTATGCTCTTGCAATGACAGCAAATGGTGCTAAAAACAATACACTGGATGAAATGCTAACAGTCCTTGATTTTGCTAATTATGGAATGTCTGAGTTTAATTCATATTTCAACTATATTATGAATGAGCTTGTTGATTTGGATAGTCAAGTTGAGCTTTCAATCGCAAATTCTGTATGGTATCGAAATGATTTTACTGTTTTACAATCATTTTTGGATGTTAATCAGGATTATTACAATGCCTATATTAAATCATTAGATTTTAATGAAGCCGGAGCAGTTGATGAAATTAATAATTGGGTTTCTGATAATACTAATGACAAAATAACAGAAATACTAGATGAGATTCCTTCTGATGCAGTAATGTATTTGATAAATGCTATTTATTTCTATGGTTCGTGGCAATATGAATTTGATAAGTCTAATACTCAGAATCAGGATTTTTACTTAAGTGATGGAAACACTGTTGAAGTAGAAATGATGGAAATGGAAGCAGGACTTAAGTATTATAATGATCCTAATTTTACTGTTGTTGAGCTTCCTTATGGGCAAGGTAATTTTGTAATGGATGTGATTCTGCCATCTTCTGAATCTGATGTTGCAGGAGTAATAAAACAATTAAATTCTGATATATGGAACACAATAATTCAGGGTTTATATGAGCAAAATGTTGTAGTAGAAATGCCAAAGTTTAGATTTGAGTTCGAACAAGACTTAATACCTGCTTTAAAAAATATGGGAATGATAGATTTATTTACCGGTGCAGCAGATTTAAGTGATATTAATGGATCTGGAGGTCTTTCTGTTAGTAAAGTAAAACACAAAACGTATATTGATGTAAATGAAGATGGGACTGAAGCTGCAGCAGTAACTGCAGTAGAGGTTAATTATACTTCTGCAGAGCCTAGTTCAATATATTTTATTTTAGAAAGTCCGTTTGTGTTTATAATTCGTGAGAAAAGTACAGGTGTGATATTGTTTGAAGGTGCTGTTCAAAATCCTAATATAAATTTGTAATAATATTTTTTAGAGATTTGGATAAGCATTTAACTGATATTTAAGAGTTTAAATTTTGAAAGAAAAAATAGTTAAAAATATTTGGCAAGATAAAAAAAACAATATATATTTGCCGTCCCATTAGGGAAATGTTCTTATTACAAATTTGGGAGTTTAGCTCAGTTGGTTCAGAGCACCTGCCTTACAAGCAGGGGGTCAATGGTTCGAATCCATTAATTCCCAC
>CAYUWD010000074.1:5040-18100 GCA_964448235.1 uncultured Bacteroidales bacterium
CAGAGCACCTGCCTTACAAGCAGGGGGTCAATGGTTCGAATCCATTAATTCCCACACGAAGCCTTACAGAGATGTAGGGCTTTTTTTTTGTGGTATAAGTTGGTTCAGAGCATCCCGACTTAAGTTGGGAGGGTCAATGGTTCGAACGTTTATCTCGCGACATTTTCCGTTTCTTGAAAGATGAAATTAGAAAATTAGTAGTGCTATTACCACGCGATCAGAGTCGCGCGGTAGCACGATTAGGTCAACGCTCTTACACTTCCGACAATTCATTGAAACTTTAACTATTCCTTTAAATTCTATTGATTGAAATATACATTTTGTATATTCACCAACAAAAAATTCTATGTTACCCATAAAATCGGGAGGGTCAATGGTTCGAATGTTTATCTCGCGACATTTTCCGTTTCTTGAAAGATGAAATTAGAAAATTAGTAGTGCTATTACCACGCGATCAGAGTCGCGCGGTAGCACGATTAGGTCAACGCTCTTACACTTCCGACAATTCATTGAAACTTTAACTATTCCTTTAAATTCTATTGATTGAAATATACATTTTGTATATTCACCAACAAAAAATTCTATGTTACCCATAAAATCGGGAGGGTCAATGGTTCGAACGTTTATCTCGCGACCAAGGGGAGTAATCCATTAATTCCCACGATACCTCATAATATATATGATGTATTTTTTTATTTTTTGATACAATAGTTTGATGCAATAGTTTTTTGTTTTAATGGATATTTGTACTTTATATAAGTAGAATTGTTCATAAACATTCATAAACCTGTAAAATATTCTTGGAATTCTCCTAAACAAAATATAAATTTGGTGCCTTGAAATTAATCTTATCTAAAAATAATGAAAAATCAATTTGATCCTTACAGCAACTATCTTGCAACGATGAAGAAGATTGGGTATGTTCCTCGTAAAGAGGCATCACAAAAAGATTACGATCGTATTGGATTTATGTCCGGTCTTGAGGTTCATCAACAACTTCTTACTGAAAAAAAATTATTCTGTCATTGTCCTGCGGGAATTTTTCATAAAGATGAAGAATATGATGCAGAAGTTATTCGTCATATGCGACCAACCTTAAGTGAACTTGGAGAATATGATGGGACAGCATTGATGGAGTTTAAAACAAAAAAAGAAATAGTATATCGTATTAACAATGAAAATGCATGTACTTATGAAGTTGATGATACTCCACCATTTTTAATTAATCGTGAAGCTTTAGATATTGCTCTTGAGATTACAATTCTTAGTAAGTTTAATGTTGTGGGAGAGGTTCATATTACACGAAAGCAATATCTTGATGGTAGCATTCCGACAGGCTTTCAGCGAACAGCAATCCTTGGTGTTGAAGGAGAAATTCAACTTAAAAATAAGAAGGTTCGCTTAATTCAATTGAGTATTGAAGAAGATTCATGTAGAGAAATTAGTGATATCGGACATCGCAGGATATATAAAACAGATCGTTTAGGTATGCCACTTATCGAAACAGTAACTTATCCTGATATGGTTAATCCTGATGAGGTAAAAGAAGCATGTGATTATATTCGTTTCTTAAATCGTTCGACTAATAAGGTAAGGACGGGTATGGGAGCAGGAAGACAGGATGTAAATGTGAGTTGTAAAGGTGGAACAAGAGTCGAGATAAAAGGTGTTGCTCATACTAAATGGATTCCTGAATTAACTCATGTTGAATGTTTTAGACAGTGGTCATTACTACAAATGAGAGAAGAGCTTCTTTCAAGAGTTAAAGAGCCTAAAGTATGGAAAATTGATTATGCATTATTAGATTTTGATGCATTTAAAATTACACATCCTGCAATTAAAGATGCAAGAGATAATGGATATAAATTAATTGCTGTTAATTTACCTAATTTTAAAGGAATTCTTTCTTGGTTTAATCAACCGGGAATTATGTTTGCAGAGGAAATTTCGGATAGACTAAAAGTTATTGCATGTATTGAAAAACCTAATATGGTGCATACAGAGATGCAACAGCAAATTATCACTGATGATGATATGGATATTATCAAAATGATTCTTGATTCTGATGTAGACAAAGATTCTTTGATTGTATTTTGGGCGCCTGAAGATGATATTGAAACTGCACTTGAAACAATTGAGGAAAGATGTCAAATGGCTTTTGAAGGAATTCCAAATGAAACACGAAAATCATTTGAAGATGGAACAACAATGTTTGAGCGAGTATTACCTGGTGCAGACAGAATGTATCCAGATACTGATTCAATGCCAATACCTTTAGCTCCTGAACATATTGAAAATCTTGGAAAAAATATTCCTGATGATGTTGCGGATCGTTTGACACAATATGTGGCTTGGGAAATCCCAGAGGATACGTATCAGTATTTATTTAGTAAAAATCTATATTTGTATATTAAACAGGCAATTGAAGAATTAGATGTAGATCCTAAAACTGTTGGTAGAATATTTGGACATGAACTAAAATATGTTGAGGGACATTTTGAAGCTGGAGATGGTTTTTGCTATTCAAGAGTTATTGACCTTATTAAGTTTCTGAAAGATAATGATTATTATTGTCCATTAGGTAAAGCAATGTTGCCAGAGCTGTATCAACATCCGAATATGGATTTTGAATCTATATTAACTACCTTAAAATTTAAAAAACGTACTAAAGACGATTTGATTTCTCAAATTGAATTTTTAGCTGAAAAATTTGATAAGGAAGCGATAAATAATAATCTTAAGAATAAAACATCTTGGATTATAGGACAAATTCGTCCTTTGGCTGTAGGTAATATAGATCTTGCTGAACTTACTAAAGAGATTGAAAATAAAATTCAATAAAAGAAAACTCAAATAAATGGATAATAAAGATTTTTTTCAGGGTTATAAAGGACGTGCTTTAGAAGTACTCAAAAAATATAATGTTCGTGTATGGGGACAAGCAGAGATGAATACTACTAGAGGTGAATTTAAAGGTACAGTTTTACCTCGTGCAGTAAATGATGATGATGAACATATTGTAATGAAGGTTATAACCGGTTATAATATCGGGATTGATATAAATACGATTATCGATATGAAAGAGTTGGGGTATAAAAAAGCAAATTATGCTATCCCAGAAAAAGAGTTCCCATATACAGAAGGTTTGCCACATGTGAAATTGTTTGGTACAGGTGGGACAATTGCATCACGTTTGGATTATCGTACAGGTGCAGTAATCCCTGCGTTTTCTCCAGGAGAATTATATGGTGCTGTCCCTGAACTTGCTGATATTTGTAATCTTGATACAGAAAAGATTTTTGCTGTATTTAGTGAGAATATGGGACCAGAACAATATATTGCTTTAGCAAAAGCAATCGGTCGTGAAATTGAAAAAGGAATTGATGGTATTGTTATTGGGCATGGAACAGACACATTACACCATACTGGTGCTGCATTGACATTTATGTGTCAAAATTTGCCGGTTCCAGTTGTTCTGGTAGGATCACAAAGATCGTCTGATCGACCAAGTTCAGATGCTGCATTAAACCTTATGCATGCGATGAATACTGCAGGGCATTCAGATATTGCAGAAGTTCAGATTTGTATGTTTGGCCCAACGTCTGATGAATATGGCTTATTGCATAAAGGAACAAGAGTTCGTAAAATGCATTCTTCTTATCGTTCAACATTTAGAACAATTGGAGATACTCCATTAGCTATGGTTACTCGTAAAGGGATTACTCCAATTAAGAAAAAATATAATAAACGTCGTGATGACAAAAAGGTCGATATTAAACCTTACTTCTCTGATAAAGTAACAATGGTTTATTATTATACAGGAATGAAACCTGATGTTATTGATGCATTGGTTGATGCCGGATATAAAGGAATTGTTATTGTCGGTACTGGATTAGGACATGTTAATAAAGATATATATCCTGCAATTCGACGCGCTCATGCTGCAGGTGTTCATATGTATATGACACTTCAGACAATTTGGGGATATGTTCAAATGTATGTTTATGATACAGGTCGTGATATGATGGCAATGGGAATAATTCCTGCTGGAAATATGCTTCCCGAAGTTGCATATATTAAGTTAGGTTGGGCTCTGGGACAATCTGAAGATCCTGAAGAAGTTAAGAGATTAATGTTAACACCTGTTAATGACGAAATTACTGAAAGAGAACCATATAATGGTTATTTAGTCTATCAAGGAGGTGTTCCTGAAGTTGAGAAATTTATTAGAAAAGTAAGGAAATAATTAAAATAAAGGCAGACAAAGCGTCTGCCTTTTGTTTGTAATGACAATAAAAAGTCAAAATATTTATACCTTAAAAAGAGTTTTACAATCTTTGCTAAACGAAAAACTCCCTGGTATGTCTGTTCAAAAAGAGATGATTCCTTTTTTTCCGGATAATGTGCCAGAGTATTTTAATTACAACCAAAGCTTACGTCAAGCTGCTGTTCTTATTGCATTATTTGAGGAAAAGAAAAGAATAAAAACGATATTAATAGAAAGAGTGATTGATTCAGGACCACATTCTGGACAAATTGCTTTTCCCGGTGGTAAAAAGGAGGATTTTGATAAAACTCTATTAGATACTGCACTTAGAGAAGCACATGAAGAAGTTGGAATTAAATTATCGCACAATGATTATATTGGTTCATTGACATCTATACAAATTCCTATTAGCAAATTTTGTGTGCAACCTGTTGTTTGTACTGCTAATTTTATCCCGAAATTAATTAAAAACATAGAAGAAGTAAGTAATATTTTTGTGGTTGATTTATTTGATTTATTTGAATCAGAAAATGTTAGATCTGTTTATGTCAGAAATATGAAAATTGATGCTCCATCTTTTGCATTTAAGGATCAAATAGTATGGGGTGCAACTGCAATGGTATTAAAGGAGTTTAAAGAAGTTATTTTACCTCACCTAAACTTTTAAAAGTAGTTTTCTTGCGTAAATAGTAATTATAAACGATGCTTTTCTTGTAAAAAGAATTTAAATATTTTGGTGATTTGGGTTTAAGAGCATTTCTTTTACTTTTCATAATTTTGGATTTGAATAAGAAATGAGTCCATGCTTTAAAGACAGCAAAATAATCTTTAAAACTACCTTGAAAAAGCATTCTGTAGGCAGCAATATGATCTAATAAAAACCTTACAATCAATACTTTTTGACGCGAGTATTTTGGCAAGTTTTTTTTTATTAAGTATAAATTGTTTCTAAAATTTAGATATGTTTTAAATGGATTTGATTTAGGGAGAGTTCCTCCACCTACATGATAAACAAATGATTTTGGTTCACAGACAATACGATATCCGAGATTTTGAACTCTCCAACATAAATCTATTTCTTCTTGATGTGCAAAAAAATCGTTGTCAAAACCATTAATCTGATAGAAAATTTTGGATCGGATCATTAAAGCTGCACCACTTATCCAGAAACAATCAGATTCTTTATCGTATTGTCCAAAGTCTTTTTCACATGTTTCAAAAATTCTTCCTTTACAAAATGGATAGGCAAATTTATCTAAAAAGCCACCTGCTCCACCAGCATATTCAAATGTGTTACGATTATTGTAGTCTAGAAGTTTTGGACCACATATAGCTATGTCTTGATTGGTTTCCATTAAGTTTATTAATGGATTTAACCAATGTTCTGGAACTTCAATGTCAGAATTTAGTAAAAGATAATATTTGGCTTCTATTTGTTTTAATCCTTTATTATAGCCTCCTGTAAAACCATAATTTTTATCAAGTTCGATAATATTAACTTTGCTGTAATTATTTTTTAAAAAAAGTAAAGAATCATCTTTTGAATCATTATCAATAACCCAAATAGAAGCATTTTCATGACTTATGCTCTTAATTAAAAAGGGTAAAAACTTTTCTAGGAAAAATCTTCCGTTCCAGTTTAATATGACAATAGCCGTTTGAACTTGCATGATAAAGCTTATTATAAAAGATCACTGGCTAGTTCTGCAAGGAAAGATCTTTCTCCTTTAACTAAATTTACATGTGCAAATACTTTTTGCCCTTTCATTTTTGTAGTTAAATAAGTTAACCCATTAGATCTGGCATCGAGATATGGAGAGTCGATTTGTCCTATATCGCCTGTGAAAACAATTTTTGTCCCTTCTCCAGCTCTTGTAATAATTGTTTTGATTTCATGTGGAGTAAGGTTTTGAGCTTCGTCGATAATAAAGAAGACCTTTGATAAGCTACGACCTCTTATGTATGCAAGAGGTTCTATTAGTAGTTTTTCACTTTGAAGCATTTCATCTATTTTGTTAAAGTCTGAACTTTGAGGTTTAAATTGATGTTTAATAACATTTAAATTGTCGAATAAAGGTTGCATATAGGGTGTAATCTTTTCTTTTGCATCTCCAGGTAAATACCCCATTTCTTTGTTAGATAATGCTACAATTGGTCTTGCCAAAAATATCTGCTGAAAATCTTTTTTTGTGTGTAAAGCAGCAGCCAAAGCAAGTAATGTCTTTCCGGTTCCTGCTTTTCCAGTAAGGCTAACAAGAGAGATTTCTGACCTTAAAAGCGCATCTATTGCAAATGCTTGTTCTGCATTACGAGGGTCAATACCATATACGGTAGTTTTTAATACACGTTCTATATTATCTGAAATTGGATTATAATGAGCCAAAGCGCTAGATGAGCTATTTTTTAAAATAAAATATTGATTTGCATGTGGTTTTAAATTATTTTTTATCTCTTCTAATGGAATCCCATCTTTTTGTTCATACAGTTTATTGATTACTTCTTTGTCTAAACTGCTTACTGTTAATACTTCATGATGTAATTTGTCAATATTTTCGACATGATCATTTTTGTAATCCTCTGCACATATTCCTAAAGCTTTTGCTTTTACTCTTAAATTAATATCTTTAGTCACTAAAATGGGCTGACGATCAGGAAAGTTATTTAAATAGTATTCAGCTATTGATAATATTATATGATCAGGTCGTCGTTCAGGAAAATTATTAAGTAATTCTTCTGAGAAAGGTTTGCCGGTTTCAATAAATAAACGACCTAAGCCTATTCCAAGACTTGCTCCTTTCTTAAAAAAATCATCACCCGATAACTTGTCGAGATTTCTTGTAAATTCTCTAGCATGAAAATTTATCAAATCATTTCCTTTTTTAAACTTGTCGAGTTCTTCTAAAACAACAATAGGTAAAACTATATCATTCTCTTCGAATTTGAAAATACATTTAAAATCATGTAATAATACATTTGTATCAAGAATAAACGTTTTAGATTTGGTTGTATTTTTCTTTGACATCAGATTTATTTTTATGTTTATTTATTGTATTTAAATTATTACAAAGATACTAAAAATCTAAGGTTTATTATTACACATTTATTTACTATATTAACAATAATTTGTGTAAATATATAAAACTAAAAAAGACATAATTTTATTTTATTCCTAACGTTTAGATAACTATATTTGTTTTATTAAATGATTAATTGTGAAAAATAAAAGATTGATAATATTTGTGTTGTGCTTGTTTTGTATAATTGATATTATAAATGCGCAAGATAATTCAAATAATACCATTTCAACAAAGCCTTTGTCAAAATGGGATAGGATGTTTCCTGAAGTAAAATACGGAGATAATATATATAATACAGGGAGCAATTGGTTTAGTGTCGCTTATGGTAGGGGGTTGCATACAAACAAAAATTGTGTCAATCAAAATTTTTCTATGGCTTATCATCATCGTTATCATGCTGTCTATTTTAATGCTGGTTGGCATTTTTCAAGTCCTGAATTTTTTACTAATCGACCAATGGAACAACTTAATGATGTACATTTTGGAGCTGGTTTGAGATTTGAAGACAGATGGTATAATTTTTCGTTCTTTATTGGTCCATCACTTGCTACTACTTGGGTTCCGGTAGATGCATCATTGACTAAGATACATAATCAACTTGGTGCTCATACTGAAGTTCAGATGACTTTTAAATATTTTTATGATTTGGGTTTAGGAACTTCGCTTTATGGTAGCTTTAATAAAAGATATCAGGTGGTAGGCATACAATTACATTTATATTTTTCGAATGCGTTTGTAACTAAATATTAATTAAAACTTAAATATAATGGATTACATTAACAATTACATTGAGGAAAACAAAGATCGTTTTTTTGAAGAACTTTTCGGACTAATTAGAATCCCTTCTATTAGTTCAATACAGGATCATAAACCAGATATGGTTAAATGTGCAGAGTATTGGAAGGAAACTATTATAAAAGCTGGTGCAGATAAGGCAGAGGTTATGCCAACAGAAGGAAATCCAGTTGTTTATGGAGAAAAAATAATAGATGCTTCTTTACCAACTGTCATAGTTTATGCACATTATGATGTTATGCCTGTTGACCCTATCGATTTGTGGAACATCCCACCATTTGAACCAACTATTAAAGATGGTAAAATTTGGGCTCGTGGAGCAGATGATGATAAGGGACAAGGTTTTATGCATGCAAAAGCGTTTGAGTTAATGATGAAAACCAACACTTTGCCATGTAATGTAAAGTTTATGATTGAGGGTGAAGAAGAAATTGGGTCTCCAAGTCTTGGCAAATGGTGTGCTGACAATAAAGAGATGTTAAAAGCTGATATTATTCTGGTTTCCGATACTGGTATGATTGCTCGTGATATACCAAGTATTACTACTGGATTAAGGGGTTTGTCTTATTGGGAAGTAAAGGTTACCGGACCTAATAAAGACCTTCATAGTGGACTGTTTGGTGGTGCTGTTGCTAATCCAATTAACGTTCTTTGTAAAATGATTGCAGATATGCAGGATGAGTTAGGAAAAGTAACAATGCCCGGATTTTATAATGACGTTATTGAGGTTTCTGATGAGGAAAGAAAACTATTAGCTGAAGCTCCTTTTAATGAGGAAGATTATAAAAATGCAATTGATGTAAAGGCTCTTAAAGGTGAGGCAGGATTTAATACTGGAGAGCGAACAGGTATTAGACCAAGTTTTGATGTGTGTGGTATATGGGGAGGATATACCGGAGAAGGTGCGAAAACAGTTCTCCCTTCTATAGCACAAGCAAAAATATCTACTCGTTTAGTACCAAATCAGGATAATAAGAAGATTTCAAAAATGTTTAAAGAGTATTTTGAGTCAATAGCTCCTGATTATGTGAAAGTAGAAGTTACTCCATTACATGGCGGTCAAGGATATGTCTGCCCAATTGATTTGCCAGCATATAAAGCTGCAGAAAAAGCATATCAGGATGTATTTGGAAAGAGACCTGTACCTGTCCGCAGTGGTGGGAGTATTCCAATTATTTCAACTTTCGAAGAAGTTTTGGGAATAAAGTCTGTTCTTATGGGTTTTGGTCTTGAAAGTGATGCTATTCATTCGCCAAATGAAAATTATCCTGTAGAGAATTTTATTAATGGAATTAAGACTATCCCATTGTTTTATAAGTACTTTGTCGAACTGATGAAATAAAGTGAGATATTCCTAAATTCTTTAACTTATAAATATAATTCAGAGAATTGAAAAATACTATAGTAAGGGCAAGCATATAATTTGTCCTTACTATGTAAAATATAAAACAAAAAAAACGCTATTTATTTAAAATAGCGTTTTTTTTGTTTTATATGAATTTTATAATTTTTCAATATATGTATCTTTATGATCACCAAAAGCTTCGATACCCTTTTTGTGTATTGAATAAGTAGCTTTTTCTCCCAATATTTTTGAAAAAACAATGTTTGATTCATTACCATGATCATCAATCATAATCACCTGAGCTAGATTTTTATCATATTTATCAGCATTTAAATTCTCATAACATATAGGACAAATGAAATTTACATGGTCACCATCAGCAAAATTTACTTTTTCATTTTTGCGAAAACTGTAATCCCCAATTTCAGTGCTCAATAATACTATAGCTGAATCCCCTTTATTATTCTTGGTTAAAAATATTATCTCATTATCAATACTTAGGTAACCTCCACATTTTGGACAAATATAATTTTTCATAATAGTAGTTTTTATATAAACAAAAGTAACTAAAATTTCTTTATGTAGGGAAAAATATGGAAAAAATTAGCAGACATTTATATATTTGTTAAATATTTATAAAGGAAATGTTTAAACCTGAATTGTTATTGCCTGCAGGCTCTATGGATATGTTTTATGCTGCTATGGAAGGTGGTGCTGACGCTGTTTATGCAGGAGTTAAAAATTTTAATGCCAGAAAAAGAGCCAAAAATTTCACTTTTTTTGATTTATATAAGATTGCTAAAGATGCACACTCTAGAAAAAAGAAGGTTTATGTTACTTTAAATACATTAGTAAAAAATAATGAACTCACAGAATTAATTAATACATTAAATTCGCTTAATCAGTGTGGAATAGATGCTATTATTGTACAAGATTTAGCAATTGTAAATATTGTAAAAAAAATATTTAAAAATATTGAAGTGCATGCAAGTACTCAGTTTGGAATTCATAATTCAGCAGGTATAAATTATTTGAAACATAATTCTATGGTTCGGGCTATTCTTTCGAGAGAATTAAATCTAAAGGAAATAGAACTTATTTCAAATCGGAAAAGTAATCAGGATGAAATAGAGATGTTTGTACATGGTGCTTTATGTTATTCGTTTTCAGGACAGTGTTTGTTTAGTTCTTATCTTGGTGGATTTTCTGCTAATAGAGGTATGTGCGCTCAGGTTTGTCGGAGATGTTTCTATGGAGATAATTTAAAGGGTAATATATTTAGTCTTAAAGATCTACAACTAATTGATTATATTCCAGTGTTTTCTAGCTTAGGTGTGAAATCGTTAAAAATTGAAGGTCGTATGAAGTCTCCAGAATATGCTTATATAACAGCAAAAGCATATAGAATGGCAATTGATGATCATAATAAAATTGAAGAAGCTAAAAAACTGTTGAAATATGATTTCGCAAGAGAAAAAACGACTTGGTTTGTTGGAAATAAACTTGATGATGCTTTTACAAAAAAATCCGGTACAGGAATTTTTGTTGGGAAAATATTAGCGATTAAGACTTCCGGCTTTAAAATAATTAGTGAGATTGAGTTTAATTCTAATCACAAATTAAGATGTAGGAATGCAAAAGATACTGATGTGAAATTTGTTAATGTAAAAAGTGTTACAAAAACAGATGATTTTACTTTTGTTGAATGTGATACTAGTCAATTAGAGCTCGATGATGAAGTTTATGTTGTAGGTAATCAGGAACTTAAGTTTAAAGCTGTTTATGAAAAAAGTAATTCTATAAATATTAAGAATTTAAATTATGTGCAATCAGAAAAGTTGCTTTCAATTTTTAAAACAAGAAATTTTAAGTCTGAAAGTGATAAGTATTATTTAAGAATATCTGAATTACAAAGCTTGGATAACAGTTGTTTAAATGATTTTGAATTAATTTTTCTTAAAATAGATTTGAGAATTTTGTCGCAGTTGGAAAATATTAAATTGAATTCAAAAATTAAATCAAAGATTGTTATTGAATTGCCAAAATTTATTAGTGAACTAAAGTTAAAAGATTATCAACAGGTGCTTAGGAGATTGTTTTCTAAAAGATATAAAAAGTTCTCATTAAGTCATATTTCACAGAAATTACTTATCCCCAGTGAATCTGAAATTTATACAAATGAATCTGTATATGCATTAAATGATGTGTCTATAAATTATCTATATAGTGAAGGAGTAAAGGGAATAATATATCCTTACGAAAATGAATATCCTAATTTGTTAAAAGGAAAAGATAGAAGTGGAATTATTCCAATATATTTTTATCCGGAACTTTTTTACTCAAGAATGCCAATTAAATCTAAAAATAAATTAACAGATACAGAAAATAGAAATTATCGCAAAGTAGTAAAATCTGGATTTACGATTATTTATCCTGATAAACCAGTTTCTTTTACTCAGTATGTTCAAAAATTTAAGTCTAAGGGATTTAATAAATTTCTTATAGATATTTCCAATGAATACGATAAAAACAAATTGAAAGAAATACTACTAGCAACAAGGGGTTCTAAAAAAATGCCAAAAACTATGGATTTTAATATTAAAAAGGGATTGAGATAGAATGAATCTGAGTTTTATTTTTATATAGGCTAGAATTAAAAGAAAAGAAAATTAAATTATTGCAAATTGATATAAAAATTATTTATTAAAAATGAAATGAATTAATAAATTTAGTAAATTTGTTAATAATGTTGAAAGAAAGAAAAGCTATAATATTTGATTTTGATGGAACTATTGCAGATACTTTGGAAGTTAGCGCTAAAATATTTAATCGTAATGCAAAAGGCTTTAAGTGTAAACCAATAAATTTTGAAGAAAAAGAGAGGTTTCGCTCAATGAAAACTCAGGAATTCTTTCATGAATGTGGAATTCCACTAATGAAAATACCTACAATAGCGCTTAAACTGAAGAAGGAGTTGCGTAAAGAGATAACTAAAATTCCATTAATTGAAGGAATTGATGATGCACTTAAAAAAGTGAAGGATGCCGGATATACAATCGGGGTAATGAGTTCAAACACAAAACAAAATATTAAAGCATTTTTGAATTACCATAACCTAAGAGAAATTTTCGATTTTATCCATTCAGGAAAGAATATTTTCGGTAAAGATAAGGCAGTTTTAAGACTTTTGTATAAACATAGGTTAAAACGCAATCAGGTAGTTTATATTGGTGACGAAACAAGAGATGTTGAAGCTCTAAAAAGAATCAATGTTCCTATTATTGCTGTAAGTTGGGGGTTTAATTCTGAAAAGGTCTTAAAAGAATTAAATCCTGACTTTTTGATAAATAGACCCGAGGAACTTTTGACAACGATACAATCTATTTAAGATAAAACTCAAGAATATCTACTTTTCTTGATTATATTTGTAATCAATGAAGAAACTTCATTTAATATTATTTCTCATTATTCCTGTATCATTTTTTGCTCAGGATTATCCTTTAACTGGTCATTTCCAGAACCTGAATGAAGAAGATATTTATTACAATGATGTTTCAACACTAATTCGACCAACAA
>CAYUWD010000075.1:0-17961 GCA_964448235.1 uncultured Bacteroidales bacterium
ATCAATTTACATAAACAATCTGTATCTTCAGTATCTTTTGCTAAAAGAACCAAAGTGTCCTAACTAACAAAACACATATCAACAATCTCATTTAACTCGGGTATTAATTGAAACTCTCTAAGCATAAAATCATCATGGAACACCTCAATTGCAGCTTTACCATCTCTTTTTCCACTAATAATCCCAGTATTGTAATTATATATACCCGGTGCCTTATTATATGTCGGAAAAAAGTTAAGTGTGGTGTCTAAACAAACCCAGTTTTTACCACTATCAACTGTCCATAAATAAACAATGTCTTCATACGGAAAGTATGTTTTTAACATATATCCGGTATCAGCAGATTGAAAAAGAAAACCTAGTGTTGGGTCTCCAATCTGGTAATCGACATTCGCCTCCTCAAAGCATTGCGAAAAAGAACTAAAAGGTATAGTAATAATCAAAATCAGTATTGAAAGTATATTTATCTTTCTTCTATTTCGCATTATATTGCATTTATTATAACAAATATATAAAATTTTAATGTGATTTTCTATTAATTTCAGACTAATATTTAGATTAAAACGGCAATTCCAACATTATTTCAATTTAACTGTTATTCCTATATATAATTAACAAACTAAAATTGATATATTATGAAAACAAATATGGGAGCTGCAGATAAAATAATTAGACTAGTTATTGCAGCAGTTATAGCGGTATTGTATTTAACAGAAATAATCAGTGGAGCTTTAGGAATTGGTTTACTTATTGCTGCAGGGGTATTTGTATTGGTAAGCTTTATTGGGTTTTGCCCTCTTTACTTGCCATTTAAGTTAAGTACAAAAAAGAATGAATGAAATCTCTGATTTCTTAACCGGTTTTAAGCCGATTTTTTTTATTTTTGCTCTAAATCAGTTAGATATGATTAAAAATAAAATAGAAAACACTTTTGGTATTCTTGGCGTGTTTGCCGGTATTGTGATTTTAATATTCGGAGTTTATGCCTGCTTTTATTCATGGATAGGCTATACAACGGTTATTGTAGGTCTGTTTTTAACATTTACAAACACCAGCACAAAAATTGATATAGACAACAAGAAGGTAAAATTTTCTAATAATCTATTTGGAATCTTTAGTGTCGGTTATTGGACAGAAATTAAACCAGGAATGACAATCAGCGTACATAAAACTACAAAATCGCAAAATATATTTAGTTTTTCTAATCAAAAAACAACTCAAACAATTAAAGATTATAGAGTAATGCTTCTTAACGAAAATGGACAGGCAATTATGCCGCTCAAAAGATTTGATAAAAAGGAAGAAGCTGAAAAAGAAATTAAAGAATTAAAAGAAAATATAGAACTACAATAAGTTCATTAAAATCAAAACTCGGAATTAATTTAAAAGATGTTCATTGTCCTAATTGTGGAATCCCTCAACCAAAAATCAGAAAACAAAAGGGTTTTATGAAATAATGTGGGGCGGCAATACCAATGCAAAATGGATAAATACGGAAATAAAAGAAATTAGCTTCACCTGTTTTGTGCGATTTTTAAAATCGATTTCCTAACCATCAATTAGTCAAGCATATAAGGAATAATTTTAAATAAACTCGGGTGTCTCGCTTACTTTTATAGAATGTTTATACGAAAAAAACTAAATAAAAGTGCAAGCACAAGTATTCAGATTATCCAAAAAATAAAAGGGAACAATAAGCGTATAAAAACTATTGGCTCTTCATCAAATCCCACAGAGATAGAAATTTTATACCAAAAAGCATTATATGAGATGCCAAGATTATACAAAGCAACACTATTTGATCCTCCATCAAATACAGTAATCTCTGAATTGAATAACGATTCAATAAGTGTTTTAGGTAAATCATATTGTAATTTTTCAATAAATGATGCTATTAAAAACCATTAAAAATGTCCATTACACCGAAATTGTTAATACTAATTTCTAAAATGTGTGTCTTTCGCACAAAACAGGAGATTCGTGGATAGATTGGTACTTAGTAGAGGGGAATAAATTTAAGCCGTAAGAATGTAATAAATAAAATAATTTAGTTCACTTTCATATATCATAAGGAGTTAAGATATGTATTTATCTCTACTCCTTTTCCTTTTATATCTACACATCATTTAAAATGGTTTTTTCCAATTTGTGATAGATTTGTGATATTGACAAGTGTTTATTTAATGTATAATTTTGGTTTGTTCATTTTTTATGAATAAAAGTTATTGTTAAAAAAGTTAACCCAAAAATTATTATTATGAAAAAGATTTTTATCCGGCTATTATTGATAATGTTTGTCAATATAGTATGTTTTAATTTTGGACTTAATGCACAAACAAGTCCTTGGAGTAATATCCCTTTGACCACCCAAGTAGAATGGGGGGGCAGTTCTAATTGCCCACTCCCTGTTCCAAATGCTGCTCCATACATTGATTTAGGGGATGGTGTTTTGTCAAATGTATTAAATGATGATTCTTTTACAATTGATTTTTGGTTTATTAGAACAGATTCAGATTATAAAACAGTATTGTTTGAAACTACTGATCTGGAAATTTATCTGGATGATAATAAATTATGGTTAAATGAAACTCAATGTGCAAATGTTGATGCCTTTCCGTTAATTAACCCATATGGAAGATGGATGCATGTTGCATTAACCTATAATGGAGATTCAGATGTAGATATGTTTTTTTCAACAAGTGCCGTAACAACTATATCAATACAAAATATCCCTTTTACTAAACCAATATATGATAGTAACTCTCCGTTTCAGTTTGGAAATCCTGGAGGTACAGGAGGTACTGCGATATCCGGATTTAGAGTCTGGGATACGTGCCTGTCAGAAACAGAGCAAAGTTATGTGCGTTTGCGTGCATTTAAAGGAGAAAACACATTTCATGATGAATTTAAAAACCTTGATTCAAATCTAAAAGTAAATTGCCTAACAGATGACGGATCAGTACCAGAACCAAGATATTACGATCAGAAAGGAATAATAACAAATTTTGATGATATTCTTGGTACGACAGGATGTATGCCTAGAACATTTATATATCCAGAACTAATAAATGTCCCACACTTACCTATAAAGGCATATAATTTTACTGGAACAGTAAACGAAGCTTGCGATGAAATAACATTGAACTGGGAGGCTAACAGTCCAAATCACACCTATACTATATCTCGTAAATGGGGTGAAAATGATTACATAGTTCTAGAAGAAGAATATTTGAATACTAGTTATGTAGATAGTAACTTACCTGAAGGTGTAGAAGTAATCGAATACTTAGTTCAAACCTGGTGGTTGAATGTTGAAAACCCACTATTAATAACTCCTGTATATTATGCTAATTATTTGCAAAATGACAGTATTGGTGAGCAAATTGTCATAGAATTTCCGGTTTTTGAGTCTGTTACAGGTTTAACAGCATCAAATGATCGTTGTGATGGGATGATAGAACTAAAATGGAATGTTGCTCATGCACAAGACACCATTAATGATCAGGCACCATCATATAAAATTGAATATCGTATTGAGCCAGGTGAATGGGAAATACTTACAGCTAATTGTAGTGATACAACTTTTATCCATGATTTAGCATCTGACTATAGTAAATACAGTAAAGAAATTGAATATCGTATTGATGCAAATGGAGATATTTCACAAAATTTTAGTGACATTGCATATGGTATGGGTAATGAGCAGTGTACTTCTACTCCAACAATGGATTCATGTAGGAATATTAACAATAATCCTGTTGTTTATTGGTCATTTTCACAAACAGGTCCACCTGCTACAGCATTTAAAATATATAGAAAAATAGGTCAAGGTACAAATCCATATGTTTTGCTAGAAAGCAATGTTGATATTGATAGCACACAGTATGTAGATTATGAAGCTCCAATGTGTGAAGAATATTCATATAGATTATTTGTTTCAAACAATTGTGGTGAAAGTCCAAACCCATCAGGAAACTCAGAATTTGTATATATAGATTCTGATTTTGAAAATGTTTTTAGTTCAGAAAATGCTTTAGATGCTTCAAAAGGTTATTATAGTGATAAAGTAGAACTTGAATGGTCAGCAAATGAAAACAATATTGGAGATATTGATGCATATGAAATTTATCGCAAAGAGTTTGGAGGAACCAACACTTTAATAGCAACAATTGAGAACGCAAATGCAACAACTTATGTAGACCAAACGTGTGAGGCAAACAAGTCATATCAGTACTCAATTAGAGCATCTGGGGAATGTAGTGGATCAACGATATATTCCGATGTTGCATATGCTGTAGGATTTAGAATTACCACCGGAATTGTTTCAGGAAAGGTTTCTTATGCTGGAGGCTCTCCGGTAGAGGGTGTTTCAATTAGAGTTACTTCAGAAGATGATATTACCGTTACAAGCGGAAATTTTAATGACATTTCTGTATATGGCGTTTCAAATGATTTTTACGGAGATTCTTTATTATATAAACCATTATCTTTTGAGTCATGGATAAAAACGGCAGTAAATAATGACCCTCAACAGGTAGTTTTTAGTATTTGTGATGGAGCAATAAATATTGGGATAAGCTACCAGAGACCATATTTAGAAATAAATCAAAATTCATTAATTAACAATCCTGTTGACAATATTACAAGAATCACATCAGATTCAACTATTAATTTGAACACATGGTATCATATAGCAGCAGATATAGACCCAATTTCTGGTAATATTAAACTGTTCTTAAATGGAGATCTTGTTGCATCTCAAAATTCAACAAGTTTAAATGGTTCACCATGGTTAAATTCTCCACAAATAGATGCTGATAGTACTAATGTAATTGTTGGTGCTGGTATTGAGTCTGTTACAAATAATTTTTGTTTTCATGGTAGTATTGATGAACTTAGGATCTGGCAACGCTCAAGAACACCGGAAGAAATTAAAAATAATTACCAATTGTTAAAGTCTGGTACTGAAGAAGGACTTATTGGATATTATAGGATGAACGAAAATTTTGGTGAAGCATTTTACGATTTATCAAAAACAGGTAATGAGTTTAATAAAAATGACTTTGAGGTTGTTAAGCCAGCAGAAGTAGATGATTTTTGGTCTTTAAACTGCCCTTCATCTGAACAACTTCATTCAGGAGCAATTACAGATCAATATGGTAACTACTCAATTAGAGCTATCCAATATTCTGGTTCCGGTAACGTTTTTGAAGTTGCTCCTTTGTTTGGTGTACATGAATTTAGTCCATCAAATCAAAGTTTATTTATTGGAGATGGAAATCCTGTGGTAAACAATGTAGATTTTCAGGATGAATCTGTTTTCGAATTTGTTGCAGAGGCCCTTTATCAGGGAACAAATGTTCCTGTAGAAGGAGCAAATGTATATGTTGACAATACTCAGCAATTTGATGCTGGCGGAGTGCCTTTAACAACAAATGAGCTTGGTCAGGTTACTATTTATGTCCCAATAGGAGAGCATTATGTCCAGATAAGAAAAGACGGACATACATTTGAAAATAACGGACAATGGCCTGCACCAACAGAATATGATGAATACCCAACACATAATTTCCAGGACAATGTTCCAATACAAGCATTTAATGATCTTACAACCGTTACTGTAGTTGGAAGATTTGTTGGTGGTGATTATGAGGGAGATAAAAAACTTGGATTTAATAAGTCAGTTGCTAATATTGGAGCAGGGACAATATCAATATCAAATGAACAAGGATATGATATTGATACAACTAGTTCATACAACTCATCTTTAATAATAAATACAAGCTCTGAAAGTGGGGAGTATATGGTTGAACTACTACCTATAATTTACAAAATTGAAAGTGTTGAAAACGACCATTATACTATTGAAGCTTTAGACCTTGGGAATCTAGATTTATCTGATATTGAAGAAGCAACAGTAGTTTATGATACTGTTTTTAATGAAGATAGTATTGTACAGAGTGTAGATTCTATTAGTTATGACTTCTCAAGAAATTTTATTCACTACACTGAGCCTACAATTACAGTTACAGGAGAAAATGATGAGCCGCTAATTGGAGAAAAGGAGTATATAGCTTATAATACTATTGCCGAAGTTGAAGAAATATTAGATCTTGAAAATAACAGCCCATTTAGATATCCAATTTTCTTAACAGGAAAGACTTATGTTATAAATATTAAAGTTGAAGCCATATACGATAATTTTGACAATGCTGAAGTTATTTCTTACAAAACTCCTGTTAAAAATGCAGAAGTTATCATTGTCAATACTTTGGAACCCAATACTAGCCCTATGACTTTTGAAACAAATGATAATGGATTGGTTGAAGATTATTCTAATTTTGTTGTTACTTACCCCAATATATACCAAAATATTGAAAATGGGACTTCTTATACGAAAACAATGTCAATTACTGCAAATACGGAAGGATATCATGTGAATTGGATGGAAGAACCATATAGAGCTTATGTGTTAGGAGCAGAAGAGATAGACGGGAATAATTTTGTTACAAGAGGAACAGAAATACCAAAATTTGTTTTAAGGGATCCTCCGGGAGACGCTTCTTATACAACACTTGAAGAAGGTAGTTCTTATACAAGTGTGAAGAATTATTCATTTTTGCAATCATGGGAATATTCTCATGAGCATACGATATCTTTAGGATATGATTTTGAATTTCAAACGGGAGCGCCAGGAGCAACAGTAACTCATGAAACAGACATTACAGCTGATGGAATAGTTGGAGGGAATTGCACTACTGGGGTTAATAAAAATGGAGAAATGGAAGAAACCTATACTTTCTCACGATCTTTTTCTACAAGTTCTGATCCGGATCAAGTTGGATCAATGGCAGATGTATATATTGGTGAAGGAGAAAATCTATATTTTTCAGAATCAATGAATCTTCATATTTATTCAAAAGATTATTGTAACAATTCTACTCTTGATTTCTTAGGTGATAATGAATTGCAAGATGCTACTTCTTTATATACGATTGGGAAAAAACCGGGTTATACATATAAGAAAGACCCATCTTCTACAATATTTATATACACACAAGAACATATATTAGAAACATTAATTCCTACTTATAAGGAACAAATTTATGCCTTGTTAGCCACTGAGGATTATGAAAGTCAAATTGAAGTAGATCACCCGTATTATGGTTTGAGCAATAACAATTCTGTGTGGGACGAAAATGATGAAAACCCAAGTTATACCTATTCGGGTTCTGGAGAAGATGAAATAGAATTCTATAATCTTCAAATTGATTTTTGGGTACAAACAATTTATTGCAATGAGCTTTTGAAATATTTACCATTTCCTGCGGTTGAAAATATATCTATAGATGGTTCTGCGGGGGAATATTCAAATTCTGTTGAACATAGTAGGGGAATGACTAATGAAATAGAAAGAACCTATACATATAATAGTCATGGTGGATTCGCTGCAGGTTTCGAAATAAACGGCTTGGGTGCAGTAACAGAACATTCATGGGCATATGATGAAGAAGGCACAGTTGGTCAATGCGAAACAGTTGAAAATTCTATTATATGGACTTACGTCATTGATGATTCCAATTATGGAGACTTTTTTAGTGTTGACGTATTTTATGCCCCATTACAGTTTGGACCTTTTGGTTTCTACCCAACAGTTTATAATGATTTTGACTTTTTAAATCAAGATCAAGGTACTAATACCTTTGGTTATTATGAAGGTGAAAATTTAAGTTACCACATTAATAATATGGAGAGATATAGAACAAGATTGGATAATGAAACAAATATTATTATGGGACAAGAATCTTCTCCAATATTTAGACTTACAGGAGGTCAAACACGCTGTCCTCACGAGGGTGAAGAATATACAATTTTCTTTATTGATGGGAATTCAAATCCATTTTTACTTACACCCGGTACGCAAAATCATGAAGCTCCAAACATTGAAATAGCATCCCTTTCTACTGTATATAATGTACCTGACGATGAACCTGCTGTTTTTGAATTACTTTTAATTAACGAAAGTCCTACAGGATTTGATTTGTCTTACGAACTACAAGTAAATGAAGCTGCAAATCCGGATGGGGCAATTATTAAGCTGGATGGATTAAGTCCAAACAGACCTTTCTGGATACCTGGAGGAGAAACAATAGTTAAAACATTGACAGTTGAAAAAGGAGCTTCCGAAGTTCTTGATTATGATGACCTTGAAATTATTCTAAGATCTGAGTGTGACGAAGGAATTGCAGACACTGTAGCCTTCTCTGCTCATTTCATTCCAACCTGTACCGATGTTGAATTTGCAAATATTGATCAAAACTGGATAATGAATGAAAATAATGAAGATAACTTTGATGTTACTGTTAGTGGGTACAATATTAATTTATCTACTTTTGAAGAGATTAAAGTATGGTACCAACAAGCAGGTTGTACTCCTACACTTGTTACGACACTTGTAAATGATACAGCTGTCGAAAACACATCTGATTTAATTCATATTAATGGACAATCTGATGTTACATTTGCCTGGGATGCATCAAATTTAAACGATGGTAATTATGAACTGTTTTTAACAAGTATGTGCTCAGATAATTCAGTAACAGAAAGTGAAAGGATGGTCGGAATTATTGATAGGAGAGCTCCTATGCCTTATGGTGCTCCTGAGCCATCAGATGGGATTCTTACTTATGGTGAAGATATTTCAGTTCTGTTTAATGAAAACATTAACACAGGAGAGCTTTATAATTTTGGGCAATATGGAACACAAAGCAATATCTCAGTAAGAGGGATAAAAAATGGAACTGATCTAATAGATAATCCAGACCTATTGCATAATGCAAGTGTGCGCTTTGACGGTGAAGATGACTTTATGAGAATTGAACACGTAAATCTTGATCACACCAATTTTACTATTGAGTTCTGGGCAAAACGAAATGCTCTTGGAAGAGAGAATATTATAAATATGGGTACTCCATCACAAGGAGGGCTTTGGATGGGATTTGATGCAGAAAATCATTTTGTTATTGAAGTGGATGGACAAAGTGTAATTTCTGATAGCATATATGAAACATTAGATGACTGGGGCTTTTACAGTATTTCTTACAATAGAGGAGATGCTACAACAAGTCCACAATTTAAATTACTAATTTTTAGTGGCACTTCAAGTACTCCGCAGATTCAGGAATTAGATTTTTATTCAACTATGGAAGGGACAATGTATGTTGGTTATTGTCCTGAAGATGGTACTGCATTTAATGGCAATATTCACGAATTTAGAATTTGGAATTATGAACGTGAAACAGCAGAAATTACATCACAAAAAGGGCAAATTTTAAATGGTTATGAGGAAGGCTTGTATAGTCTGTGGCCAATGACAGAGTGCTCAGGCACAATTGCACGAGATATTGCCTTTGGAAGAAATGCTGTTTTAAATGCAACCTGGGATGTAAGTAATGATGGGAAATCTGTTGTTTTTGATGGAACAAATAATCTTTCAATCCCTACATCTTCCATGTCATTCTCTGATCAGGCTGATTTTACAATGGAGTTTTGGTTTAAAACACCTGCTCCAACAACAGATGTTACCTTAATTTCTAATGGTGATTTTAATAATGATTATAATGTAAATGCATGGTCAGTTACAGCAAATTCAAGCCAAAATATTATTGTAAGTAATAGTGGAAATGATATTCAAATTAATGGTGCTAATTACTTGAATAATAACTGGCATCACTTTGCTATGTCAATGAACAGAATTGGATATTTAAGTATATATATTTATGGTGAATTAATTGAAACATATTCTGTTACTGAATTTGGCGGATTTGGTGCTTCTCAACTTGTTGCAGGAGCAATGTGGTATAATCTGGCAATGAATGACTATTATAATAATTATATGACAGGATATATTGATGAAATCAGGGTATGGAATTCGGCAAGAACACAAGATCAGATCCAACGTTATATGAATCACACATTAACGGGAAATGAAATGGGACTGAAAGCATATTATCCATTTGAAGACATATCAGACCCAAGTTCCACAGCAGATATTGACAGTGCATATAATTATACTCTTGATACAGTAGGAGTTGCATTGAATGTAATATTACCAATAGATATGTGTTCTTCGGAGATTCCTTATATGAAACTCCAAAGACCAGAAGTATTGCTACAACATAGTATTGTTTTAAATGACAATGGTGTTGTTATTTCAACTGACGTAGAAGATGCTGAAATCGAAAACCAGATCTTGGATATCTCAATTAAAAATGTTAAAGATTTATATGGAAATAATATGGAGTCAACACTAACTTGGCCTGCATTTATCGATAAAAATAATGTTGTTTGGGATGTTCAGGAATTGAATATTGAAAAACTTATAGAGGAAGAAATCACTATTACTGTAAATATCAGAAATAAAGGTGGTTTGAATGAGAATTTTGTTATAAATAATATTCCATATTGGATGGATGTTTCACCAAATTCAGGTTCGCTAATGCCTCTTGAGGTTAAGGAAGTTGAGATAACAATTAATCCTGAGCTAAATATTGGCGAGTATCAACGAGACATAAATTTAGTTGCCTCTATGGGATATAACGAAAGATTAACCCTTAATATTAAAGTAAAAGGTGTTTTACCTGATTGGAATGTTAATACTGAAGATTATATAAATACGTCAAATGTAATAGGACAATTAAGTATTGCAGAAATATTATCAACTGATGAAGACGATGTTATTGCTTGTTTTGTTGGAAACGAATGTCGTGGTGTTTCTAATATTCAATACTTTGATAACATGGATACATACCTTTGTTTTATGAATGTTTATTCAAATGAAATTGGAGAAACAATGACATTTAAGGTTTATGATGCCAGTACCGGGGACGTTTACTCAAACGTAACACCTGAACTGGTTTTTGAACCAAATGAATTATACGGGACTTTGAATGACCCTATTCAGATTAATGCGACAAATTATGTAGATCAATTAATTGATTTATCTTCAGGGTGGAACTGGATTTCATTTAATGTATATTCTAATGACTTTAATAATCTGGACTTAGCATTCCAAAACCTTACTACTGAAAGCGGTGATCTTATAAAATCACAAAATGATTTTTCAAGTGTTACTGAAAATAGTAACTGGAATGGTTCATTAAATAGTCTGGATGTGATTTCAGGATATAAATTGAATGTTGATAATTCTCAAAATTTAATTATGTCGGGATATAAAGTGATTGCTGATACTTTAGATATTCCTATTGTAGATGGATGGAATTGGATTTCTTATCCTTTATCAGTTCAAAAACCATTAATGGATGCATTGTCATCATTAAACCCAACAGAAAATGATATTATAAAGTCTCAGCATCAGTTTGCTGTTTACAGTAACTTGCAGGGTTGGATTGGAAGTCTAATAAATATGCAACCCGGAAATGCCTATATCTTATATTCACAAACAGATGGAGTCTTAAATTATTCAACAAACATAGCAACACGTAACTATTTTGACTTTGAAAATCAGGATTTAGATCTTCCAAATACAGAACATAATATGTGTATGATTGTAGAGACTGATTTAGAAATTATTGAAGATTGCAAAATATATGCCTACGATGAAAATGGACTTTGTGGGAAAGCTAATCCTGTAATTATGGCTGATGGTAATTTAAGATATTTTATTACAATAAATAGCAACTCTCCTAATACTATTAGATTTGAAGCTGAATCATTAAACGAAAAGTATAATGCTAAAGAAAATATTGGATTTTCTAAGAACAAGGTCGTTGGTAGTCTTGATGAGCCTTTTATGTTAAATTTTAAAGAATCACAAGTGCTAACAGATAATAAAATCGATGTTTATCCAAACCCATTTAATGATAAAATTTGGATAGACTTATATCTTGTTGAAGATGGAGATATATACTTTCAACTGGTAAATAGTGTTGGACAAGAAGTATCTACCAGCAAAATTTCAAAGAAAAAAGGTATGCATAGTATAGATCTTTTAAATGCATTAAAGCATGAGGAATCACTAACAAGTGGGGTTTATATGCTAAAAGTTAGTGTTAATAATTCTGATAAGTTTATTAAAATAGTTAAAAACTAATAATGATAAATGGGTAGTAGGAGACATGCTTCTCCTACTGCTTTTATCATAAAAAATTAAATATTATGAAAACAAAGTTTATAATAATTCCAATTATTTTTTTATTGTCTGTCTGTTCTTTAAGTGCTCAACCATGGACAGTTTCATCAAATAATTATGAGTTTTCGATGAATATTATTGGGGCAGTTTCAATAAATGATAACGTTTCAAATCAACAAAATTCATTTATTGGAGCATTTGTAAATAACAATTGTGTAGGTGTTACTTCTCCTGTTGAATACAACAGTAGTTATAATCTTTTTTATCTTACTATTTATAGTAACCAAAGTTCTGGTGAAGTAGTAACATTCAAATATGTTGACGAGTCGGAGATAGAAACATCTATTTCAAATGAAGTAATGTTTGCTTCAGATTCTTATATTGGTACTGCAGAAAATCCTTTTCTTTGGATGGATGTAGCAAACTATAATTCAACAGATATTTTTGATTATTCTTTCCCCGAACAAACAACAGATGCCGTTATTAATTGTGAAAGCAAAACAGTATCCATTTCTATAGGGGCAAATGCAGATATTAATCTATTAATTGCAGATTTTACCCTTGCCCCTGGTGCAAAAGCTTATGTCAATGATATAGAACAGGAATCAGGACTTAGTGAAAATAATTTTTCAAGTGTTGTAACTTATGAAATTATTGGTGCAGATAATACTACAGTAAATTGGGAAGTAACTGTAACTAAGGATAATTCTGAAGTTTCTGATGAGTTATTAAATGATATAAATATTTTTCCAAACCCGGTACAAACAACATTAAATATTGAAAATAATATATTTGATGAAATTGAAATTTTAAATATGGAAGGAAAATGTGTTTTAGAAAATAATTTACAGGATGTAAAAAAGGTAAAAATTGACGTGTCGCAATTGTCAGGAGGTTTATATTTTGTTAAACTATCAAACAATTCTCAAACGATAATTAAGAAAATTGTAATTGAATAATTTAGTTTTATAATTCACACATGGAGTCGAGATAAAAATTTATCTCGATTTCTGTGTTTAGGGTTACTAAGTATAAAAATATTATAAAAATTGGAAGTTAAATATTATGAAAAATAGATTTGTTTTATGTTTTATATTAATCTTTTACAGTATAAGTGTATTGTCACAATCTGTGAGGTATAAGGATAATATATTTGAAAATGTAGATGTTTTAAATGATGTAATTTATGGTAATCAACCAGAGTTGCTATCACCATTTCTTGATGAAAGCGATACTGAAAATGTAGATCTGCTGATGGATATTCATTTTCCAAATGGAGATACTGAAACGAACAGACCAGTAATTATATTTATACATGGTGGTGCATTTGTTTCCGGAAACAAATCTCATGATGATATGAAAGCTTTATGTGATACGTTTGCTCTGAAGGGGTATGTTACAGCAACTATTAGTTACAGATTAGGTATGAATACTACTTCGTCTGAGAGTGCAACAAGAGCTGTTGTCAGAGGTTTGCAAGATGGGCGTGCAGCAGTAAGATTCCTTCGTGCGAATTCGGAAACTTATGGTATAGATCCCAATAGAGTTTACATGGCTGGTAGTAGTGCAGGCGGTTTTATTTCTTTACATTCTTTATTTATGAATGAAGAATCTGAAATGCCATCAGAAGCAGGAACGTATTCATATACATATCCAATAGCAACGCCTCCATTTGTTGTAAATGTAACGGCTCCCGATTTAGGTGGATATGATATTGGCGATAATTTAACAGAAAATTCGATTCCTGATGCAATATTGAGTTTATGGGGTGCTGTTAAAAATACAAATTTAATAACTGAAGCTGATTTAAAACCAATTTTTTTAGTACATGGTACTTCAGACAATATTGTTCCATTTGGGGCTGGTTCTCCGTTTAGCTTACCTACTTTCCCAGCTACTTATGGTAGTGAAAATGTTAATAATGCAATTGATGTGATTGGTTTTGAAGATAAGTTTACATACTTTGTAGAAGGACAAGGACATGAATTTTATGGTGTAACAAACGGGAATTGGGACCCGGCACCAAATGCTTATTGGGATACTATAGTTAATTTAGCCATCGATTTCTTTTATAGTGTTCAGCTTCAACCAGATGAAAATGGGATCATTTATGTGAGTCAAGATGCTGCTGGTAATGGATCCTCTTGGGAAAATGCAACAGGGAATTTGCAAGATGCTATAGATGCCTATGGGGTAAGCGAGGTTTGGGTAAAAAATGGAGTATATTATCCTACTAAACTGATTGATTCTGAATCCACAGATACTAGAATGAAAAGCATTGTTATGAAAGATGGAGTAAATGTTTATGGTGGTTTTGTTGGGTCAGAAATCTCTATTGATGAAAGAGTACTTGATATCGAGAATCTACAAACAGAGATAACTTCTTTTTCTGATAATAATAGTGAGAAATCATACCATATTGTAGTTTTTGACACAGTCGGTATGTCAGTAGAAACAATTATTGATGGCTTTAAAATAACTAACGGAAATGCTGATAATATGGTGGATGCTGCTCATCATTTTGGTGGAGGAATTGTAGTTTCTCCTAATTCTATTGTTGTAAACTGTGATATTTCTGACAATAATGCTGAAATCGGAGGTGGTGTGGTTTACTATGAAGGAGGTTTGATCGAAAGTAGTAAAATCTGCAATAATACAGCTAGTTTACATGGAGGTGGTATAGCTATTTTGTATAACGGCATTTTGAAAAATTCTGAAATCTCGTCTAATATTGCTGTATCCAGAGGTGCAGGAATTTATGCTGAAGGAAATGCTGCATTAATTGAAAACTGCTTTGTTATTGGTAACACTTCCGAAGATTATGGAGCTGGGATTTATTTTAGAGATGTCGAAAATGCTGTTACATCAGGATGTTATTATAATAATAATTCAGCAACAACTTCAGGTGGTGCAATTTATGCTTATAACTCAAATTTACAAGTCTTAAGTTCAACTATAACTCAAAATGAAGCAATCTCTGGTTATGGAGGTGGCTTAAATACTTTTGAAGCATCTTCTGTTATTATCGAAAACTCTGTTTTTATTGATAACACAGCAAATACAGGAAATAATATATATGAATGTTCTACAGATTGTTCTGTTGATGTTTCTTATTCTGGAGTTGAAGGTGGTTATATTGGGGAAGGTAATGTAGATATTAGTTCTGCTGATTTTGTTGATGATTATCGAATATACGATGGGGTTGATGAAGTTTTCCCTCCTTCTAAGTGTTTGAATTCAGGTAATACCATTAGTGTTGATTCTGAAAATTTAGATATAGACGATAATCCAAGAGTTAGTCACGGAATTGTTGATATCGGTGCTTTTGAAAGTACTACATGTAAGTCTTATAGTCTGACTTCAGAAAACACTACAGGTCATGCATTGATCTCACCTATTGATACTCTTGTTTATTACAAAAATAACTTGACTTTTATGATATATCCAGAAGAAAATTGGGGTTTATTTACAGCAGAGTATAACTCAGAATCTGTGGTAGCAGATATTCCATGGGGTGATGGGTTTTATAATTATGATATAGAGAAAGTTGTTGAAGATGGCAATTTAGTTATCAGTATGCAATATATCTCTGATATAGTAGATTTAGAGCAAAAAAATATTTCAATTTACCCAAACCCCGCAAACGATAAGTTTTATATCTCAAATGCAAAAGGTTATAATGTAAAAATTTATAACTCCGAAGGAAAACTAATTGAGGAAAATGTTATTAAAGATGATAACTATTCATTAAACACATCTGACTACTCTAAAGGTTTATATTTCATCAATCTATCAAACGATAAAGAGACTGTTGTTAGAAGAGTTTCTATCAATTAAAATTAATTCACTATCCCTCACAAGGAGTTTAGATAAGCATTTATCTCGACTCCTTTTCCTTTTATATCTAACTTATCTCTTAATCTGGTCCTTGCAATTTCAATGCTTCTGATAGATTTTATTGTGATTCTTGCAATTTCTTTTGTGCTTAAGCCAAGGAGTAAGAAAGCACTAAGGCGCTTTTCGTTATTAGTTAATTCCGGATGTTTGTCGTGAAGTTTTTTATAAAAATTTTGATGAGTAATATTAAAATGGGATTCAAATTCTACCCATAAATCATTGCTTTTATTTATGTTTATAATGTTTTCTAATTTTGCTTTTAAGTTAATTATCTCTTCGTTCTCATGTATCTCCTTACAGTGTTTATTAATACAGTCCAAAACCTCTTCGTTAATTTTATCCATCTGTGATATTTTCATCACTTTAATCATTATTTCCCGACGTATGGCTTCCTTTTCTGCTGCTTCTTTTTCTTTAATAGCTTTGAGTTTATCATTATAATATTCTGTTAACTTTAGAGCTGCTTTAATTCTGGCATTTAGTTCAGTTTTATCAATTGGCTTTCTAATGTAATCAATTGCTCCTGCTTCTAATGCCTGTTTAAGATCATTTGCTGTAAGCATAACACCTGTTGCCATAACAACAGGAATATCTTTTGTAGATTTTGTTTTTTTGAGGTGTGCCAAACATTCTAAACCATCCATTACAGGCATTTCCCAATCCAAAATAATCAAATCCGGAATTCTGTCTTTTGCAATTTTTAAAGCTAATTCTCCATTTATTGCACTAAGAACCTGATAATTCTCATTTCCTTCAAGTACATAATCCATTATTACCCTCAAGTTGTTAGGAGTATCATCAACAATCAATATTCTTTTACTCTTTCCCATAATTAATTTTGTTTGATTAGTTTTTGATAGTTTTCTTCGTTACTGTTAAATACAGAATCTTCAACTTTCTTTGCCCAATTTTCTATATTCTCCGAATCTAAATGCTTGATTTTATTTAATTCCGTAATTATCAAACTGCTTTCATAAAAATCAATTTTACTAAGCCTATCAAGTACAGGTCTTAACTTTTTGATCTCATTCTTATTTAGTAAAACTAAGCTGGTTATTTCTTTTGTAGACACCTGGTCAGTATTGATTTTAACAAATGGAATCTCAAAATAAAATATTGTCCCATTATTATCTGATTTTTCAATTCCAATTGTTCCCTGATGGTTTTCTATTACAAGTTTACAAAAAGTAAGCCCTAAGCCAGTTGATTTTAGAACTCCGTTTTTATTTAACTCTTTGTTATAAAACTTTTCAAAAATCTTATTGTGCAGATTTTCTGGGATACCACTACCTTTATCTTCAATGGTAAATCTTACAAAATTCTCATTCCGCTTTTCTGTTTTTATATTTATTTCTGTATTATTCCCTGTATGTTTTATTGCATTTGTAAGTAGGTTAATAAACACTCTCTCCATTAAATCAATATCTGCATTTATACTAAAATCAGACTCATTTCTTATGTTTATTTTTAGTTCTTTTTCATCGGCCAGATATAGTACCATTTCAACAGCTTTATCAATTAAACCTGATATTGAAGAATTCGTTTTATTAAATACATATTTCTTTTCTTCCATTTTCTGAATATCCAGAATGTTGTGAACAAGATTTTGCATTTGTTTTCCAACCTGATTTAAGCTTGAATTTTGCTTATCTATAGATGAATTTGTCGCTGTAATTATATAATTTAAAGGGTTTTTTAAATCATGAATAATCATGTTTGTCATTCCCTCTTTAAAATCTGTAAGATCTTTTAGCTGGACATTTTTATTACTGATTTCATCGTTCATTTTTTGAGTCCTACGATAGTTTTTAAAGATAAAAACCGCAACTATGCTTAAGGTAAATAAACCCAAAATTGATAGAATTAAAAGAGACCTTTGTTTTTGCATCTGAACATTATGCAATTCAGTCTCA
>CAYUWD010000076.1:0-15861 GCA_964448235.1 uncultured Bacteroidales bacterium
CTCACGATATTTAGGTGTTTTTATTCGAAAGAGATATTTGAATAAACTAAATTTTTAATATCTTTACAAAAAAAACAAGTATTATGAAAGATAATAAAGAGCCAAAAGTAAAAGGATTAGGGTGTCTTGGGTTAACCGTTTTTGGATTACCCCTTTTAATAGGATTTGTTTTATTACTAGTTTGGGTTGGCTGGTATGCATATTCGACCTATAATAAGTGCATAGATGCAAATGAAACTGTGAAAAACTCATGGTCAAATGTAGAAAATGCTTATCAAAAAAGAATGGACTTGATTCCTAATATTGTAGCAACTGTTAAAGGGTATGCAGAACATGAACAGGAAACATTTACAGCAATAACCGAAGCACGCGCAAAAGTTTCATCAATTAATGTAGATGCAGATAATCTATCTAATGAAGATATTATGGCATTTGAAGCAGCACAAGAAGAGTTTTCAAGTGCTATAAGCAGATTGTTAGTTACAGTTGAAAACTATCCTGAATTGAAAGCAAATCAAAACTTTTTGGCATTACAAGGAGATTTAAATGCAATTGAAACTGAAATCATTCAACGTAGAGATCAGTTCAATTCTACAGTAAAAGAATATAATATTTTGGTATTAAAATTCCCTCGTAATATTTTTGCTAAAATGTTTGGATTTAATGAAAGAACGTATTTTAAAGCTAAAGAAGGTGCTGAAGATGCTCCTAGTGTTGAATTTTAGGATATAAATCCATTATTAAGTTTGCAACTCCATCATTTTGATTTGATGGTATATTGTTAAATTTTTGTTTTAGGTCATTTGGGGCATTTAATACGACAAAGGCATTTTTATTTGTAACATAATTTAACATATCTATATCATAATAATCGTTTCCAACCGAAACAATATTCTTTATTGCAATTTTATGTTTTTTTCTTAAAAATTCTATACCTTCTGATTTAGATACAAACTTAGGTAATATCTCAATCCAAATAGATTTTTTATCTATTGGGCTAGTTGCTTTGATTACTTTCAAATTGCTAAATTTATTGGATATAGTAGTTAAATGATCTTTTTCTTCCGGTAAAACAATTACAAATTGAGAGGCTTTATATGGACATTCCTTTATTGGTTCAATTCCATGTAAATCATAATATTTGATTCTCGAAATCATGTCTTGATTTGGGATTCCTGAGCTAAAATGGTGAAAATAATGATTATTTGGTACAGGTAATTGTGCCATAAAATCATATTTCTTATATATTAAATATTTATAAATTTCAGCTGTATCAGATTCACTTATTTCATTTTCGGATAATAAAATTTCATTTTTCCAGTCATAAATTCCAATTCCAGAAGAGAATACTATATAATCAATGGGAAAATCTTTATTAATTACTGTTTTTAATGAAAATAAGCTCCTTCCTGTTGCAATAACTCTTAAAACTCCAATTTTTCCAAGATGGGTTAATGCTATTATGGATTTTTGCGAAACTCTTCCATCGTTTTTAGCAAGCGTTCCATCATAATCCGTCACAAACATTTTTCTCATAAATAATGCTTATTTATTTTTATTGTAATTTAAAATATGCAATAATTGATCATCAACATATAAATTTTCAAAATCAGATAGTATTCCTTTGAATAAGTTATTTAGTTTTTTATTTGTAACAATAATCATGAATCCTAAATATTTATTACCAAAATATATTGGGATTAAATATTTATAATTTTTTTTGTCAAGATGTTTGGAAGTTCCTAAGTTAATAACATTTTCTGTTTCAGCACCTTTAGTAAATAGTATATTATAGTCGTCAAAAATATCCTTTGGGAAATCATCATTAAAGTATATTTTTTTTGTATTGTTGATACCTATTGCAGTATATTCAACATCTAAAAAAATGAAATTGAATTGTTTAATTACAAATTTATTTATGTGATTTGCAAATTCTTCGGTTGTTTTAATTTTTTCAGAAGCAATGTCGTTTCTAATTTTATCAAAGCTTCTGCTTAATCTTTCAGGCAAACATACAATTAAATAGAAGTAGCTTCCAATGACTATAAATGTTATAACCATTAAAACAATAACTAAAATTGTAACAGAACCCGGGATTTTTAAATCAACAAAAAGTAACCATACTGGAAATAGTAGTGCTAAACAAAAGAAAATATAAAACAATAAGACTATGTTTCTTTGAATTAAGGATATTTTACGAAAAGTTTCCATAAATTTAATATTAATATTATTATTACAAACTTACATAAACTTTTTATTATAATCTAAATCTGTAATTAAATGGATGTAAATATAGGTTGATACAGTAAAAAGCACATATTACTATTTTGGAATATTTTTAATTTTCTTTGATAAATCAATACAAAACTTATATATGTCTTTATATTCTGCAAATGTAAGATCTGTAAATTTGTCTTCAGGTTGGTGATAATTTTGATTATTACCTGCTGCATATACAAATACTGCATTAACACCCTTTTCGAAAAAAGAAGCATGATCACTTGAAAAAGTTGCTTTTGAAGAATGCATTACATCAAAGTACTTTTTCTTTAAATTCATTTTATTAAAGAGGCTATCAATGTGAGGATATTCTTTAGCATTTAGCATATAAATTCCGTCATCACCTGTTCCTATCATATCAAAATTCATTAAAATTTTGATTTTGGACAAATCAAAAGGAGGATTACTTGCCATGTATTTTGATCCTAATAAACCAGCTTCTTCACCGGAGAACAAAGCAAAAACCATTGTGTAATAGTTTTCTTTTTTCTTAGCAAAATACTTTGCCAAATTTAATACCATTGATACACCACTTGCGTTATCATTAGCTCCGGGATACATTACATTTCCTACCATTCCCAAATGATCGTAATGAGCTGTAAACATAATAATACTATCTGAAATTCCCTTTTTATATCCAATCACATTTCGTGTTTTATAACTCTCGATAAAGTTATTTTCAATTTTAACATATACTGAATCAGCATTAATATCAATTTGATTAGGTTTTATTTGAATATGTACGTGATCTTTTAATTCAGTTCGTGCTGTATATTTTAAACTAGAAGCTCCTTCGATAATACCTTTGGCTTCTATATAGTTTTTGCTAAAAACAACATTTGCGAATTTATATAATTCTTGATTATTTAATCCTGTTGAGTCTATACAAATAAATTCATCAGAATGCTTTTCGTTTAAAAAGTGTTTTAAAGCCCAAGAATTTGTTAAAGTATTTGCTGTAACCCACTTTACTTTATACCAGCCATCAGCATTAGCAGAATTTGGGATTGCAATAAAATCAGCAGCATAAGTAAGTACATTATCCCCAAATACTAATTCTGGGATTTTCAAATAACTATTAATACTAGTTTCATATTCTTGAAAAAATGAATTATTATATTTGCTTAAGCCTATTAGTTCGCATTCATTTGCGATAAACACAGATGCCAAGCTGTCACCATTATTTACATATCCTCTCCCGAAATATTTTTCCGAAGACAATTCTTTTATTACTTTATATGTATAATCCATATCTTGTGACATGCCAACAAAATTGACTATCAAGAAAAATAAAAACAAAAAATAAAATTTCATAATATTATATTATAAAAAATATCCAAAGATGCCTCTGGCTATTACAAGGTAAATAAAAATTCCAATAATATCATTAGTGGTGGTAATAAAAGGACCTGTAGCAATTGCGGGGTCAATTTTAATTTTATTTAAAACTAATGGAATAAAAGTTCCAAAAACAGTAGCAAATAATATTACAGATAACAGAGACAAACTAACTGTGGTTGTTAAGGCAAAATTACCAGAAAAAACCAGATTATATAGAAAAATTATAGCTGCACAAACTAATCCGTTTAACAATCCGACTTTGAACTCTTTCCATAATTTTTTTGAAATACTATGTAAATCAATATCTCCACTTGCAAGACCTTGAACAACAATAGCAGAAGATTGTACACCGGCATTTCCTCCTGTCGCTACAATCAAAGGTAAGAATAATGCCAAGACTGCATATTTCTCGATATCAGCTTCAAATATACCAAGAATTAAAGAACCGGCAATCCCTCCTATCATACCTATTACTAACCATGGGATTCTTGATCTGGATTGTCTAAATACACTATCAGAAAAGTCAACATCTTGTGTAATACCAGACATAAGTTGGTAGTCTTCTTCTGCTTCGTCACGAATAACGTCAACAACATCATCAATTGTAATTCTACCCATAAGACGACCAATACCATCAACTACCGGTATCGCAATAAGGTCATACTTTTCCATTATTTGAGCAACTTCTTCACCATCAATGTCAGTTTTTACAGATATTACATCAGGGTTAAATATGCTACTAATTTTTTTATTTGTTGAACTAAACAAAAGATCTTTAAGAGCGATAGTTCCTTTAAGAATATTATTATCATCAACAACGTACAAATAATAAATTTCATCAATATCTTCAGCTTGATCCCGCATTTCGCCCAAAGTTTGTTTAACAGTGAGATTTTCGTTTATAGCAACAAGTTCTTTTGCCATAAGTCCACCAGCAGAATCTTCATCATAATTTAATAAATCTACGATATCTCCGGCTTGTTCAAGATCTTTAATATGACTTAAAATTTCTTCACTTCTTTCATCATCAAGATAACCAAGGATATCAGCGGCATCATCCGAATCCATTTGCTGAATTAGTTGTTCAGCAATAATTTCATTTGACAGATTTTCTAATAATTTTTCTGTTTCGTCTTCTTCTAATTCTACAACAACATCTGCAGCAACTTCGGGTTTTAGTAATACAAATAAAAATCTGGCATCTTCAATATTAATTTCTTCAAAAAACTCAGCAATATCTGCGGGATGCATCTCTTCAATTAAAGAAATAGCAATATCTGAATCTTTTAGTTCGATACTTTCGCGAAGTTTATCAAAAAAATCTTTATTTAATTCGGCTGCCATTTTGTATTTAAGAATTATCGAATACAAAATTAAAATTATCTTTTGTGATAGAAAATTTTTAACGAGTTTATTTATAAATCATTTTAGTTAGTTCAATGAACTGTTCAGGACTTAGTTGTTCGGGTCTTTTACTAAAGAAAATATGAGAAGTGTCAAATTCTGGTAATAAAATTGATTTTAAAGAGTTCTTAATGGTTTTTCTACGTTGGTTAAATGATGTCTTAACTACAATCTTAAGTTTGAGAAAATCTACACCTTCAATTTCTGTACGATATCTGGTAAGTCTTATTACTGCTGATTTTACTTTTGGTGGAGGAATAAAAACATTTGCATTTACAGTAAATAAATACTCTATCTTGAAAAATAGTTGTAATAAAACACTTAAAATGCCATAAGTCTTATTTCCATGTTTTGATGCTAGCCGCTCAGCTACTTCTTTTTGAATCATTCCAACGAGTTCCGGAACTTTATTACGATTATCAAGCAATTTAAAGAATATTTGACTTGAAATATTATAAGGGAAATTACCAATTATACATAATTCATTATCAAAATAATCTGAAAGATTCATTTTTAGAAAATCTAAATGCAATAATTTAAATTCATTTTGAAAATTTTCTTCTAAATAATCAACAGACTCCCCATCAATCTCTGCAAGAGTTAAAGCTTCTTCTCGTTGAATTAAAAACTGTGTTAAAATACCTGTGCCGGGACCAATTTCAAGTATTTCAACATTATTGGAATTAATTAATGAACCAGAAATTTTATTTGCAATATTTTTATCTACTAAAAAATGCTGGCCTAGATGTTTTTTTGCTTTAACCATGTTGCAAATTTGCATAATAAATTACTAATCTCCTAAAACTAATGTTATATTTGTGATTGTTTAAATTTTAATAATTATAAAATGTCGAAAACTGATAATGATTCTGTTTACAAAACATATGATTTATATAGTTTTAAAATGACTTAATTCGGATATTTGAAGAAAACTCAAAAAAATATTATCAAGACAATAATTTTTGTAATAATCGGTATAGTATTATTTTATTTTGTTTATAAAGATTATGATTGGGATGTGTTATTAACAGAAATTAAGTTAGTAAATTACTATTGGTTTATTCCAATGTTCATAATGGTTATGCTAAGTCATATCAGTCGTGCTGTAAGGTGGCAAATGTTATTGGAATCAGATAGAAGTAAGACAAAATTCTGGAATGTTTTTTTTGCAGTTTTAAATGGCTACTTTGCAAACATTGCAATACCAAGATTAGGAGAAGTAACCCGTTGCGCAATTGTATCAAAGTATGATAAGCAGAATTTTTCGAAAGTACTTGGTACAATGATAACCGAGAGATTGACAGATATAATAATGTTATTATTAATAACAATATCAGCATTTTTACTTCAATCAAATGAAATAAAGCAATTTGTTGAAAATAATCCAAATTTAGGAGATAATCTTGATAAATTAACCAGCATTCCTTTTTTGATAATTATTTGCTGTATTTTTGGACTTGGATTATTTTTAATAATCAGAATAGCAAAAGGTAGATATAATAAGTTTATATTATTAAAAAGAATATCTGATTTTATAAATAATTTTTGGAATGGATTTATAAGTTTAAAAAACATAAAAAAACCTCTTTGGTTTATATTTCATTCAGTTTTTATTTGGATAATGTACTTTATTGTACTTTATATTTGTTTTTTTGCTTTTGAAGGATTTGAAAATTTAGGAATACTGGCAGCTCTTACTCTTTTTGTTGCCGGCAGTTTTGGCATGGTTGCTCCTGCTCCAAACGGTGTTGGAGCATATCACTTTATGATTATCCAAACATTGCTAATATATGGGATATCTCAGGAAAAAGCTGCTGCATTTGCTCTTGTAGTACACGGAATGCAAACACTTATTTTGATTATTATGGGATTAGCCTCTTTTATCTTAATCCCTATCTTTAATAAAGATAAATAATGAAATCCAAAAGATCGTATAAATATTTAAATACACTAATAAAAATAATAGTAGTCTTACTAGCATGGATATATGTAGTATATAAAATAAGACAAATAGAAAATATGCATACAATTAAAGATTTTTTTGTTTGTATGAATATAAAGCAAATTACATACTTTACTTTGATTCTTGTTTTAATGCCAGTTAACTGGTTGATAGAAACAATAAAATGGAGAAATCTAATAAATACAATCGAGAACATTAGTATCCCTAAAGCTTTTAAAGCAATTTGGGCGGGAGTTGCTGTAGGTTCTCTAACACCAAATAGAATTGGTGAATTTGGTGGAAGAATTTTGTTCTTGCAAAAAAAAAATCGACATACAGCTAGTGGATTAACTTTATATGGTGATTTGTCTCAATTTATTATAACTTTTGTTATTGGACTTAGTTCTTTCTCAATTCTTATAAAATATTATCTTCATAATCCTGATTTAATAAGGATTAAACTAGGTGTAATAATAATAAGCATTTTAGCACTTATTATTTCATCAATTATTTATTTTAAGATAAATAAGATTTTAAAATACTTAGGCAAATTTAGTTTGTTTAATAAAATCAAAAATAAATTTGTACAGACAAAAGAAATAAGTCAAAAGCTTAAAACAGAAACCTTATTGTTAAGCACTATTCGTTATTTAATTTTTACAAGTCAGTTTTATTTAGCATTAAAGTTCTTCAATATTGAAATTAATGTATTAGATGCATTTATTTCAATTTCATCAATGTATTTAGCAACTTCTGTAATTCCAAATATTCCATTCGCAGAAATAGGTATAAGACTCTCCTTTTCTGTCTTATTTTTAGGTTTGTTTACATCAAGAGTATCTGAAATATTACTTGCATCTGCAGTAATATATGTAGTAAATATATTAATTCCCATTATTTTTGGTGGTATCTTTATTGTTTTTAATGACAAAAGTCACTATTTAGCCTTTAAAAAAATGATTAATGTTAGCAAATAAAATAATCTTATATTTTAATGTTTTTTTAACAATTCAAACTTAATCCCATTATTATTAAGTGTTTATAATTAATTATTAAGCTAAACACAAGAGATATTATAGTATTTATTAACAATTTTTAATAAGTATTTTTTAGAGATATAACTAAATACCTTATTTTTGTATTATTATCGTTTGATGAAACAAATTTTATTAATTTAAATTATTTAATATGAAAAGAACAGTTTTACTACTGCTTGCATTTATGACCCTATGGGTAGTGCAAGTATATGGTCAATTGTCTGTTGATGCTGTCGAAACCGATTATACTATCGATTTCGACAACACGGTTACAGGCGTTAATGAAGGTCAGTTCGATTGCTCCGGATTTGCCAATACTCCTGCTACAGGGCAGCTAGATGCTGATGCATGGGCTGTGATAGGTGTAGATGATGGCGACAAAGATTTTGGAGTAGGAAGTACTCAAGCTGATCTAACTTGGGGGACATCCTCAGGTGGAGTTGGAAGTGGAGGTATTTGGGCTTTTGAAGTTGAAACAGGTAACTATGCTTTAGGATTGCAACCTGCCGGATCAGATTTTACTCCCGGATACATTGGATTTAAAATTCAAAACAACACTGGCGGAGATATTAACTTTATTGAGTTTTCTTATGATGTCTGGGAACTAAATAATGAACTAAGAGCTAACTCTTTTAATGGTGAATTCTCACCTAATGGTACTGATTGGGGGCCAATCCCTGAAACAGATTATACTACTGTTGAAGCGGAGGATGATCCTGCATCATGGGCAAAAACAGAAATGGTTGTTACAGGTTTTTTTGGAACAACTCTTGCTAATGGAGATTATATTTATTTTCGTTGGTACACTGAGGATGTAAGTGGCTCTGGTTCAAGAGATGAAATTGCTCTTGATAATATTACAGTTAATTTGAGTTTTAAGAACTTAGTTACGGTTTTCCCATTTGTTGAAGATTTCGAAGACGCTTCTCCTACAAGAGATGATTGGACTCAAATCTATGAAACTAATAGTAATGATTGGACATATCAAACAGGTTCTTCAGCCGGCTCTATTTCTACAGCCTATGAAGGCACATTAAATGCCAGATTTACTTCTGGTTCCGGTCCAAATGTAACTAAACTAGTTTCTCCTTTTATGGATTTATCTTCATCACTATCTGAACCTATACTTAGTTTTTGGTATGGACAAGAAGAATGGCCATATGATCAAAACGAACTTAAAGTTTATTACAGAACTGATGTTTCTCAACCATGGGTTGAATTGGCTCATTACACAGATGATATTGATACATGGACTCAAGAAATTCTAGTTCTTCCAAATCCATCAAGTGCATATCAAATTGCATTTGAAGGAATTGATAATTATGGATATGCCAATGTCATTGATTATGTTGAGGTTAAAGAAAATCCTGTATTAACATGGTACAATCTTCAATCTCCTGCAACAGGAAATATAATGGCAGATGAAACTCTTACTGTTTATGCTCAAGCTTATGAAGCAGGTGTAACAGATGCTGATGGAAGTAACCCTGGTGCAGGAATTGAATGTTGGATTGGATACTCTGATACTGATTCAAATCCAGACACATGGACAAACTGGATTACTGCTACCTATAACGTTGACGTTGTAAATAACGATGAGTTTATGGCTGATCTTGGTCCATTACCTGCCGGCACATATTATTATGCAAGTCGCTGGAAATATAATGGTGGTTCTTACAAATACGGAGGTTTTGTTGGTGGAGAATGGGATGGTACATCAAATTTAAGTGGTGTATTAACTGTTAATGCTTTACCGGGCACAGATTGTGGAACACCAATAGCATTACAACTTCCAAATGCACTGCCATACGAAGATTTAGGTGCTACAAACTGTGGTTTAGAAGATATTTATGATGACACAGATATTTCAAATACTTCCTATGACACAGGAGAAGATGCTATTTACGAAATTGAAGTTATATCTGATGTTTATGTAACTATAACAATGGATCCTGATGTAACAACTTATTCTTCAATTTCATTATTTGATGCTTGTCCAGATACAGGTGGACTAATTGCCGATGATTTAGGTTCAGATGCTGCACCTAGAGAAATCACAGTCCTATTAACAGCCGGAACTTATTATTTAATGGTTGACACATGGTCAAGTCCTGATTGTATACCATCTTATGATCTTACAATTACTGAGGCTTGTGGAACTCCAACAAATGTTGAAGCTGTAGATCTTACATCTACAACTGCTAATATACAATGGCTGGCAGGTGGTATCGAAACAGGATGGAATATTGAAATATCTACAAGTTCAATTACACCTGGAACAGGAAGTGCAGACTTTTACGCTGGTGCTGCAACAGGTAATCCTCATGCTTTGTCAGAATTAAATCCTGAAACTCCATATTATGTTTACGTACAAGCTGATTGTTTAGGTGATTGGAGTACAGAATATATGTTTACAACTCCAGCTGCATGTCCTGTTCCTACGGGATTAGACGCATTGGTAACAGGTTCAAACACAGCAACTTTAACATGGGACGAACTAGGCATTTCTGATTGGACAATTGAAGTTTCGACTACTCCTATTGTTGCACCGGATGATCCTGATGCTGTTACAAGTTTTATTGATAATGAGACAGTCTTAGGTACTGTTGGAACCTATGATGCAAGTGGATTAGATGCAAATACTACATATTATTGGTATGTAAAATCAAATTGTGGTAGCGATTGGTCTGCTGAAGGAACTTTCCAAACTCCATGTGAAGCAATTGCTCTATTCCCTTGGACAGAAGATTTTGAAGGCGTTTCAACACCAGACCTACCTGATTGTTGGTCAGAAAATAATAATAATGCTGATACTGACTATTGGAAAACATCTAATGGGTATGGTGTTAGTGATTCTAATGCTGCTGAATTATACACAGATTTTAATGGTGGTAATAATGACGATTATTTAGTTTTACCTTCTTTTGTCTTAACAGGTAATGAACAATTGAGATTCTCTGTAAGAGCAAGAACAACAGGAGAACCTAACGATTATCGTGTAGTACTTTCTACATCAGGCACAGATCCTTCAGATTTTACTGAGGAATTGATGCCACTTACAGTAGTAGATTGGGATGTAATGACAGAAGTAGATCCTATAAATTTATCTGCTTTTGCAGGACCTGTATATATTGCTATTCATGTTCCTGCAGGTGGCTTAGATGGGTATTATATTTATTTTGACGATTTTGCTGTTGAAGAAATTCCTGCATGTCCTAAACCTACTGCTTTGTATGAAGATGGTATTACATCTTCTTCTGCATGGCTGCACTGGACAGAAAATGGAACAGCAATAGTATGGAACTTAAAAGGTTCTCAAACTCCTATTGATCCTGAGTTAGCCCCTGGAGACTACAGCACAACTGTAACTAATCCATTTGAAGTTACTGGCTTAGATGCAAATACTACTTATTATTGGTATGTGCAAGCTGATTGTGGTAGTGAATGGTCTGATCAAGGAGAATTTTCTACAGAATGTGAAACTTATTCTAGTTTCCCATATACTGAAGAATTTGAAGATGCAGTCCCACCAGAATGTTGGAATGAAGTCAGAGCACCATCATCATCATATGGATGGATATCAAATACTGGTGGTGAAACAGGTTCTTGTGCAAGATTCGATTCATATAATAACCTTACAGACAATGAGTCTATGTTAATAACGCCAACATTTGATTTGACAAGTTTGTCTTCTGCGATTCTTGAGTTTTCATATAAAAATCCTGCTGGTGGAGACTTTGAAGTATTATTATCAACAGATAATGGATTAACATATCCAAATACTATTGCATCTGGACTTACTGGACAAACAGATTGGAGTAATCAACAATTCGACATTACTTCATATATAGGTTCAGAAGTAAAAATTGCATTTGTAGGTACAAGTAATTATGGTTGGGGTGATGCATACATTTATTTAGACAATTTTAGTTTGAGAGCCCTTTCTGACGAAAATGACATTCTTACATTTACTCATCCTATGCAAACAGGTGATGCAACAATTGACCCTGTTGGATATACAGTAGTACTTGAAGTTGCTAACGGAACAGATATTTCAACTTTAACTCCAGATATTACTGTTTCTGACTATGCTACAATAACCCCACTTAGTGGTGCTGCTCAAAACTTTACAGGATCAAATATAACTCCTGTAGTTTATACTGTCACTTCAGAATCAGGTATTGATCAGGCATGGGATGTTACAGTTACTGAATCCATGACACAAAGTAGCGCAAACGATATCCTTACTTGGTCATTCCCAGAGGAAGTTGGTATTGCAGCAATTGATAACGTAGCTAAAACAGTTGAGATTACAGTTAACTGGTTAGCAGATTTAAATAACCTAACTCCAACTATAACAACATCTCCATTATCTACTATCAACCCATTAAGTGGTGTTGCGAATGACTTTAGTTCAAGCCCTGTTATTTACACAGTAACTGCTGAAGATTTAACACCTCAAGATTGGGAAATTACTGTTACTAAAGAACCAACACCAATAGGTGCTACATGTAGTAATCCAATAGCTTACACAAATATCAATGATCCGGAAGTTGTTACTACAATTAACGATTTTTCTCGTGAATTATGGTTCACAGTTACTTTAGATCAAACTTATGTTGATGTAGAATTTAGTACTTGTGCATCTGTTTATGACACTAGATTATATATTTATGATGCATGTGAAGGCACTCAGTTAGGTTATGATGATGATGCCCCAGACGATTATTGTTCTGTTTATAATAATCAATCTCTAATTGAAATGGAAAGTCTTGATGCAGGTACATATTATGTTCTTATTGTTCCTTATGATAATGATGAAGATATTTCAGATCCTACAACAGGCTTGTTAGTTACCGGTTCTGATTGTGGAACTCCATATGATGTTGTAGCTACAAACTTAACTGCATTTTCTGCTGATATATCGTGGAGCACAATCACTGCTGAAACAGGATGGAATATTGAAGTTGCTACAGCTTCTATTACACCTGGAACTGGTGCTCCAGAACTTATATTCTCTGGTGCTGCAACAGGTAATCCTCATGATTTGTCAGGATTAGATCCTGAAACTCCATACTATGTTTATGTACAAGCTGATTGTTTAGGTGATTGGAGTACAGAATATATGTTTACAACTCCTGCTGAATGTCCTGTTCCTACAGGCTTAGAAGCATTGGTAACAGGACCTAATACAGCAACTTTAACATGGGATGAATTAGGTACTACAGATTGGATAATTGAAGTTTCAACTACTCCTATTATATTACCTGATGATCCTGATGCTGTTACAAGCTTTATTGATAATGAGACAGTCTTAGGTACTGTTGGAACCTATGATGCAAGTGGATTAGATGCAAATACTACATATTATTGGTATGTAAAATCAAATTGTGGTAGCGATTGGTCTGCTGAAGGAACTTTCCAAACTCCATGTGAAGCAATTGCTCTATTCCCTTGGACAGAAGATTTTGAAGGCGTTTCAACACCAGACCTACCTGATTGTTGGTCAGAAAATAATAATAATGCTGATACTGACTATTGGAAAACATCTAATGGGTATGGTGTTAGTGATTCTAATGCTGCTGAATTATACACAGATTTTAATGGTGGTAATAATGACGATTATTTAGTTTTACCTTCTTTTGTCTTAACAGGTAATGAACAATTGAGATTCTCTGTAAGAGCAAGAACAACAGGAGAACCTAACGATTATCGTGTAGTACTTTCTACATCAGGCACAGATCCTTCAGATTTTACAGAGGAATTGATTCCACTTACAGTAGTAGATTGGGATGTAATGACAGAAGTAGATCCTATAGATTTATCCGCTTTTGCCGAACCTGTATATATTGCTATTCATGTCCCTGCAGGTGGCTTAGATGGGTATTATATTAATTTTGACGATTTTGCTGTTGAAGAAATTCCTGCATGTCCTACACCTACCGGTTTATATGCTGATAATATTACAACATCTTCTGCAGATTTATATTGGACACAGATGGGTACAAATGATACCTGGAATATTAAAGTAAACAAAGACGATCCAATTAATCCTGATATAACTGATGGAAATATAATTGCGAATCAATCTACAATGGATAATCCATTTACAGATTTGACAGGTTTAGAGCCAGCAACTAAATATTATTTCTACGTACAAGCTGATTGTGGTACAGAATGGTCTGATTTTGGTGTATTTACTACTAATTGTGATGCATACACAATTCCATATTTTGAAGGATTTGAAGATGTTGATATGCCAATATGCTGGAATATACTTAATGAAGATGGTGATTCAAATGAATGGGAAATTGGTGATGGAGATGGTGATCCTTATGAAGGAGCACAAACAGCAAGTATGTCATTTAATGCTAGCGGTAACGATGATTGGTTAATTTCACCTCAATTTAATATTTCTAATGTCAATACAGTTGTCGATTTCTATGCAATGTCAAGAAGTTCAACTTTCCTTGAAGATTTCAATGTATTAATATCAACAACAGGAACTAATACATCAGACTTTACAATAGTTTTAGAAAACGTTATTGATCATCCTGATACATGGGAATTGCATTCTTATTTATTAAGTGATTATGGTATTACTGTAGGTCAGGATATTTATGTAGCTATTCAAAGTATTTCTGTTAATGAATGGAATTTATACATTGATGCATTTAGTATTTATGAACTACCTGAAATCGATCAAATAGACATTAACTCTGATGTTGTTAATGTAAACGTTTGTGAAGGTGATGATGAAGCAACAGCTATTGCTGCTTTAGCTCCACAAATTACAATTACTGATACAGATGCTGCGGAGCATGTTGTTAATGTTACCTGGGCTATTACATCTTATGATGGATTAACTCCTGCTGTTTATAATGCAACAGGTACTTTTGTATTACCTGATGGCGTTGTTCAAACAGATCCTGAAACAGTATTAGAAGTTACTGCTACAGTAACTGTAAATCCAATAGTTGATCCTACATTTACTATTGAAACTGCTTACTGTGAAGGTGATGTTGCTGACGTTCTTCCAACAACTTCTGATAATGGAATTACTGGAACTTGGGCAGATGCTACAATTGACACTGGAATTCTTGGAGATACAGATTATATCTTTACTCCTGACGGTGGTGTATGTGCAAACCCTGTAACATTAACTGTAACTGTTACAGAAGTATTTACACCTACATTTAGTTTCGGTACTGTTTACTGTATGGGTGATACACCTGATGCATTACAGGCTACTTCAGATAATGCTATTGCAGGTACTTGGGACATTCCTACTATTGCTACAGATGTCGCAGGCACATTTGAATATGTATTTACTCCTGCTACAACATGTGACGAAGAAGTTACTATTGAAGTAATAATAAACGATCCTTCAGCTCCTGCTACATTTAGCTTTGCTGACGAGTATTGTATAGGTGATACACCTGATGCTCTTCCAACTATATCTGATAATATGATTACAGGTACTTGGGTTCCAGCTACTATTGCAACTGATGTTGCTGTTCCTGCTGATTATACATTTACTCCTGATGGTGGTCAATGCGCAATTGGAACTACAATCACAGTAACTGTAAGTGATTATGTAGATCCTACTTTCACTTTTGAAACAGAATATTGTTTAGGTGACACACCTGATGCTTTACCAACAACTTCTGATAATTCAATTAGTGGTACATGGTCTCCAGATGTTATCTCAACTGCTAGTGATGGTACAGCAGATTATATATTTACACCTGATGGTGCTGTATGTGCTAATCCTGTAACAGTTACAGTAACTGTAAATGATAATGTAGATCCTACTTTCACTTTTGAAACAGAATATTGTTTAGGTGACACACCTGA
>CAYUWD010000076.1:15961-17549 GCA_964448235.1 uncultured Bacteroidales bacterium
ATGTAGATCCTACTTTCACTTTTGAAACAGAATATTGTTTAGGTGACACACCTGATGCTTTACCAACAACTTCTGATAATTCAATTAGTGGTACATGGTCTCCAGATGTTATCTCAACTGCTAGTGATGGTACAGCAGATTATATATTTACACCTGATGGTGCTGTATGTGCTAATCCTGTAACAGTTACAGTAACTGTAAATGAGTTACCAGTTGTAACATGTCCTGCTCCTATGGCTATGACATCTGCTGATTCACCTGTTACTCTTGAAGGAGCTACTCCTACAGGTGGTGAATATACAGGTACAAACGTAACTGCTGGAGAATTTGATCCAACTGGTTTACCAATTGGTCCGGTAACAATCACATATACTTACACAGATCCTGTTACAGGTTGTGAAAATTCATGTGACTTTGTTATTGATATTGTTACTAATATTGAAAACACTACACTTGAAGGAATTGGAATTTATCCAAATCCAAATAACGGAGAATTTGTTATCAACTTTAATAATATCGAAGGCGATGTTACTTATCAATTATATGACACTAAAGGAAGTATTATCATACTTAAAGATCTTTCTGCAAACGGTAATACTGTTGAAGAAATTTCAGTTGATCTTGTTCCTGGTGTATACTATGTGAAAGTTGTTACTGCTGCTCAAACATTTGTTGAAAAACTTGTGGTTGAATAGTATAACTTCAAATATCTTAAAAAAGGGTTCGTCAATTGGCGAACCCTTTTTATTTTATATTAAATAATTGTTAAGTAAATGTATCTTGTATTTTAAAACTGATAAATTATAATACTTTTGAGACAAAATTAAAAACCGATGAAAAAAATATTTATTCTCCTGCTTCTCGCAATCACCGGTATAAGCAAAGTCTCTATTGCTGACAATGACACCACTAAGATTTCAGCAAAACCTTTATTCCTGATATATGCAAATTTCCATCAGGGCTTAACCGAGAACGCACACGAATCTAATTTTGATGTAAAAAGAGCATATTTAGGTTATGATTTTAATCTTAATAATGGCTTAACCGGATTTATCAAAATTGATATTGGTTCGCCTGACGATAATTCACAATATTCACTGATACGTCGTAATGCGTACTTAAGAAACGTGGGTGTTGGATATACAAAAGGTAATTTTAAAATTAAGTTTGGAATTATTGATAATCAACAACATAAAACTCAGGAAAAATACTGGGGTAAAAGATATTTGTTTAAATCTTTTATCGATGAGTATGATCTGTTACCAAGTACTGACCTCGGAGTTAACTTTCAATATAAGATTAGTGATAAAATCAGGATTGAAGCAGGAATGATGAACGGAGAATATCTGAGTTATGATATCGGTTTATCAAAATATGTTTATAATATAGGCTTAGACTATTCGCCTGTTAAGCATGTAAAAATAAAGTTACATTCATCCTATACTCAAAAAACAAATGATTTAGTTACATCAGGGGTATTTCTGGGCATCAACCCTATCCCATCATTAAAAATTGGCGGAGAGTATAATACTCAGGTTGAACTTAAGTCAGACGATGAATATATAACTTATGGATATAATGCTTTTGC